>JACQCN010000327.1 GCA_016201575.1 Candidatus Rokuibacteriota bacterium
CCGCCGGCGCGATCGCGATCCGCTTGCCGCTCACGTCGTCGAGCACGTAGACCTCGTCCCGCAGGGTGCCGCTGGCGAAGACCTCGAACACCTCGAGGGCCTCCTCCAGCGTCGTCCCAGCCGGCCGGGCCTTCATCATGGCCTCGACGGCCTCGAGCTTCAGCCGCATGGACTCCCTCCGAAGTGGCCAAGACTACCCCACAACCCCGGGGCCCGGCAAGCCGAGGGCCGGAACGCCAGCCGGCACCGCCGGCACCGCGGCGTGCACGCGGCCGAGATCGTCGCCGCGTCGCCGAGCCGAAGCGCCGCCGGCACCGCCGGCACCGCGGCGCGCCAAAAGCGCGTTGGAGCATCCACCGCCTCGACCGGCCCCTTCGCCCTCTGTTCGAGCGCCAGCTCCGCCGGCGCAATTCCGAGGGGGGAGGTTCGGAAGGGGGGCGAAGCGCCCCTCCGAGTCTTCACGCGCCCAGGTAGGCGCGGCGGACTCCAGCACGTAGGCGTGGTCGGCGAGCTGGAGCGCGACCGACGCCATCTGCTCCACCAGCAGGATGGTGACGCCCTCGGCCTTGAGCGCCCGGATGGTGCGGGCGATCTCGCGGACCATGAGCGGGGCCAAGCCCATCGAGGGCTCGTCCATCAGGATCACCTCGGGCTCGGACATGAGCCCGCGCGAGATCGCCAGCATCTGCTGCTCGCCGCCCGACAGCGTCCCCGCGAGCTGCCGGCGGCGCTGGCGCAGGATCGGGAAGCGGTCCATCTCGCGCTCCATGAGCGTCCGGACCCGCGCGCGGCTCCCGCGTCCCAGCCGCGTGTAGGCCCCGAGGAGGAGGTTGTCCTCGACGGTCTGGTCGGCGAAGAGCTGGCGGCCCTCGAGAATCTGGGTGATCCCGAGCGCGGTGACCGCGTGGGCCGGGGTCCGCGTGATGGGCCGGCCCTGGAAGCGGATCTCGCCCCCGGTGACGGGCGCGAGGTTCGAGATGGCCATGAGCGTGGAGGTCTTGCCGGCGCCGTTCGAGCCGATGATCGCCGTGATCTCCCCTTCCCGCGCCTCGAGGTCGACGCCGCGGAGGGCCTGGACGTGGCCGTACGCCACCCGGAGCCCGCGGACCTCAAGCATGGACCGCCTCCATCCCGGACCCGAGGTAGGCCTCGATCACCGTGGGGTTCTGCTGGATCTCCCCCGTCGTCCCCTCCGCGATCTTCTGGCCGAAGTCGAGGACCGACACCACGTCGGAGATCCCCATGATCAGCTCCATGTGGTGCTCGATCACGATCTGGGTGACGCCGGCGCCACGGATGTCGCCGATGATCTTCGAAAGGTGGTGGATCTCGGTGGGGTTCACGCCGGCCGCGGGCTCGTCGAGCAGCAGGAGCCGGGGCCGGACGGCGAGCGCGCGGGCGATCTCGAGCAGCCGCTGCTGGCCGTAGGGCAGGTTCTTGGCCAGCTCCTGGGCGCGCTCGCCGATCCCCACGAAGTCGAGCAGCGCGCGCGCCTTGCGGCGGAAGGCCGCCTCCTCGGCGACGGCGCCCGGCGTCTGGAGCAGGTGCGACCAGACGCCCGCGCGCAGGTGCAGGTGGAAGCCGACCATCACGTTCTCGAGCACGGTCAGCTCGCCGAAGAGCCGGATGCTCTGGAAGGTGCGCGTCACCCCGAGCTGGGCCATGCGGTGGGGCCGGGTGCGGCGCAGGACCTGGCCCTGGATCTCGACCTCGCCCTGCGTCGGCTGGTACAGGCCCGTGAGCACGTTGACGAACGTGCTCTTCCCCGACCCGTTCGGCCCGATCAGCCCGTGCACCACGCGCGGGCGCACGGTCAGGCTCACCCGGTCGAGCGCGCGGATCCCGCCGAAGTCCTTGGTCAGGTCGCGGGTGATCACCACGGGCTGGTCGCCGTCGCGCCCGCGGGCGAAGTCGAGCACGTCGGGGTCGGGCGCGACCGCCGCCGGCCGGCGGCGGAGGCGCGCGAGGACGGGCAGCTTCAGCAGGCTCCCGACGATGCCGTCGGGGAGGAAGATGATCGTGACCAGGATGATGCCGCCGTAGATGTAGAGGTGGTACTCGTGCAGGCGGGCGAAGACGGTGGGGATCAGGTTGAGGATCACGCTGCCCACCAGCGGGCCGTAGAGCGTGCCGCTGCCGCCCATCAGCACCGCGGTGAGGATCGACACCGAGAGGCCGAAGACGAAGGTGTCGCTGTTGATGAACCCGTTCTGGTGGGCGAAGAAGACCCCGCCGATGCCGGCGTAGACCGAGCTGATGACGAAGGCCAGCACCTTCCACCGGTAGACGTTGACGCCGACCGTCTGGGCGGCGATCTCGCTCCCCTTCAGGGCCAGCAGCGTCCGGCCCACCCGCGACGTGAGCAGGTTGTTGGCGAAGAGCTGGCAGAGGATGGCCACGCCCGCGATGAGCCAGAAGTACTGCCGGGCGTCCATCTCGGCGCCGCCGGGGAGCGTGGGCGCCGGGATCGCCGCGATCCCCATGGGCCCGTTGGTGAGGCTCTGCCAGCGGTTGGACGTGACCTCGATCATGAAGCCGAAGGCCAGCGTCACCATGGCCAGGTACGGGCCCTTGGCGCGCAGCGAGGGCAGCGCGAGCAGGGCGCCGGCGACGCCGGCCAGGACCACGCCGATCGGCGCCGTGACCCAGAACGGGAGGTCGAGCCTCGTGGACAGGAGCGCGCTCGTGTAGGCGCCGACCGCGTAGAGCCCCGCGTGGCCGAGCGAGATCTGCCCCGTCCACCCCACCAGGATGTCGAGGCCCAGCGTCACGATGAACAGGTAGCCCAGCGACTGGAGCACGAGGACGAAGAACGGGTCGTGGAAGACCAGCGGCAGGGCGGCGGCCAGCGCGGCCGCGGCGAGGAAGCGGAGCCCGTCGCGCGGGCCCGTGTGCGCGAAGACCGGCCGCCGCACCTAGACCTTCTCGATCTCTTTCTTGCCCATCAGGCCGGTGGGCCGCACGGCGAGGATGAGCAGGATGAAAAGAAAGGTGATGCCTTCCTTCAGGTTCGAGTTGACGATGCCGAAGAACTGCTCGAGGACGCCCACGACGAGCCCGCCGATCAGGATGCCGATCGGGTTCTCGAGCCCGCCGAAGATCGCGGCGGCGAAGGCCTTGATCCCCGGCACGGTGCCCATGTAGGCCCACGCGAAGGTGATCGGCGAGATCAGCACGCCGCCGACGCCGGCCAGCGCCGAGGACAGCACGAAGGCGAGCACGATCATGCGCTGGACGTTGATGCCCATCACCGCGGCGGCGTTCCGGTTGTGGGCGACCGCCGTGAGCGCCTTGCCCAGCACCGCGCGCTTGAGGAAGAACTGGACCAGCAGCACGGTGCCGATGGCGCCGAAGATGATGAACAGCTCCTGGGGGAAGATGCCGGCGGGGCCGAGCTGGATCACGGTGTCGCCGAAGGGCGACGGGAACTTCATCTGCTCCGGCCCCCAGATCTGGACGGCGGCGTTCTTCAGGATGATGCTGACGGCCACCGTGCTGAGCACCCAGGAGAGCGAGAGCGCGTGGCGGAGCGTGGGCCGGATGGCCACGCGCTCCAGCCCCGCGCCCATGGCGCCCACCAGGACCACGGCGCCGGCCACGGCGAGGGCGTAGGGCAGCCCGAGCGTCACGTAGCACGTGAGCCCGAACAGCGCGCCCACCATCAGGAACTCGCCCTGGCCGAAGTTGAGCGCGCCCGTGGTGACGTAGGTGACGTAGTACCCCTGGGCGATCAGCGCGTAGACGCTGCCGATCGAGAGCCCGCTGACCAGCGCCTGCCAGATCTTGATCAGCACGGCGGGGCGGCCGCGCTACTCGGCCCGCACGAGCTTGCCGTTCCGCCAGACGGCCAGGAAGCCGCTGTCGCGCCCTGTACTCGCGCTCGACGAGCTGGTGGAACTTCCGGGCGTTCTCGCTGTGGTCCGTCGTGTAGGAGGTGACGGCCATCACGCCCTCGACCAGCTCCTTGCCGCTGAGCTTCAGGAAGTTCGGCGCGATCAGGGCCCAGGTCGACGTCCACGGCACCTTCAGGCCGATCTTCTGCATGCTCTTGGCGATCTGCACGCCGGCCGGGGCCAGGCAGTAGGAGATGATGAAGTCCACCTTGGCGTCCTTCATCTTGATGAGCTGCGGCGTCATGTCGGTGTCGTTCTGGTCGAACACCTCGGGGCCGGCGGCGATGGCGAGGTCGGCGGCCTTGAGGAGCCGGAGCGCCGTGTCCCGCCCGCTCTGGCCCCAGCCGGTGGAGTCGTGCATGAGGCCGATGCGCGCGAGCTTCTTCTTCTTGATGTAGTCGATCATGAACGACGTCTGGATGCCGTCGTTGAGCGAGACGCGGAAGATGTAGCTCTTGGGCGCGGTCGAGTAGCGGCGGATGATCTCCTCGGCGGTGGCGATCGTGTCCATGAGCGGCACCTGCCGCTTCTGGGCGATGTCGATGACGGCGAGGGCGACGCCCGAGTTGACGGGTCCCACGATGGCGAAGACCCGGTCGCGGGTGATCAGCCGGGTGACGTTCTCCACGCCCTTGGCGGGCTTGGTCTCGTCGTCGTAGATCACGGCCTCGACCGGCTGCCCCTTGTAGCCGCCCTTGGCGTTGTACTCCTTGAGGGCCAGGGTGAAGCCGTTGAGCGCGGCCTTGCCGTAGTCGTCGGTGCCCCCGGTCAGGGACATCGAGAAGCCGAGCTTCAGCGGCTCGGCCGCGGCGGGCGCGCCCGCCGCCAGCAGGAGCGCCGCGACCAGGCCCCAGGTGCATGCACTCGTCCAGCGCCGTCCACTCATGTGACTCTCCTTCCGGCTCCGCGTTCACGCCGGGTGCATCCGCGGCCCGCGCGCCCGCCTGCTGCTCCCGAGCGATACGGGCAGGGTCAGGGTCGGCGAGGCCGGGACTCTATGGATGAGGCGACGATTACAAGCCTGTGACCGTAAGCGGAGAGCCGGCGGCCTGTCAAGGAGATTCCGCGACGGCGGGCGGCCGCGCGGGGCAGCGTCAGGCACGCGCCGCGGCCGGCGCCAGCACGGTCGCCGCCGGCTTCTCGACGACGGTGCCCTTGAAGAAGTCCGGGTTCACCTCGCCCCAGAAGCGCACGGCGTTGGCGAACATGAAGTCGCGGAAGTCGTCGCCGGTGATGAGCCCGTGCTCGACGAGCTCGAAGGCCTCCGGCACGACGTCGGCCATGTCCGGGACGTCGAAGTGCCCGATGTCGGAGCTGAACAGCGCGTTCAGGCGCGCGCCCATCGGGTTCGCGCGGCGGTTGAAGGCCCACGCGTTGATCGGGTCGTCGGCCTCGCAGCCGAAGTAGAAGCGCGGCACGAACAACTCGTGGATGTCCTCCGCCCGCGCGATCCGGCAGCGGAAGTAGTCGTCCAGGTCGTCGAGGCCGCCGGTCGCGGGCGAGTCGACCTCGACCCCCTCGCCGCGGGCGAGGGCCGCCACCACCGCCTCGCGCCCGTACTTCCGGGCGAGGTCGAGCAGGGCCGCGCGGTCGAGCTTGCCCGGATTCGTGCGCTCGAGCGCCGGGCGGTTGCGCTTCTCCCAGTGGCCGACGAGATCCGCGTAGAGCAGGCAGGCCCAGCCCACGCCGCCCTCGAGGAAGGCGAAGTTGAGCTCCGGGAAGCGGCGGGTCACCCCGCCGAGGAAGAGCGCCTTGCACACCGCCTCGCCCGCCGAGGCGAAGTGGCCGATGTGGTTGTAGCAGAAGCTCGACGGCGAGTTGCGGAGCAGGATCGACCGGGCCCCGGTGTGGAAGCTGGGCGCGATGCGGAGCTCGCCGCACTTCGCCCACACGGGGTCGTAGTCGTGGTCGCTGTCGATGCCGATCACGTCGTACCACTCGGCGAAGGGCGACGCCTGGGGGTGCTCCTCGGCCAGGGCGGCGACCGGGCGCCGCATGAGGCTGGCGACCATGACGACCCGGTAACCGAGCTGCCGCACCGCGTACTCCAGCTCCGCGACGGCCTCCTCGGGCGTGTACATCGGGACGATCGCCGCCGGGATGATGCGGTCGGAGAACTCCCGGAACTGCTCGGCGGCGAAGACGTTGTAGGCGCGGCAGGTGGCCCGGCGAAGCTCGCCGTCCTGCAGGCGGTGGAACCGGAGGCCGGCGGTCGGGTAGACGAC
>JACQCN010000328.1 GCA_016201575.1 Candidatus Rokuibacteriota bacterium
CCGGCGTCAGGAGCCGGGCAGGGGCCCGGGTGAGGAGGTAGACCCGCGTCCGCGCGCGCTCCGGTCGCCTCCGGAGGATCCGGACCGGCCCGAAATCGTCTGGGTCGGCCAGGACGAGCGCCACCGCGAGGCTCTCGCCGCCGAGCCCGTCAAGGTAGTCATCCAAGGCGTCCGCCGCCACCCGGTCCACCAGGACGGCCGGCCACGCGACCTCGGCGAGCGGCAAGCCGTCGAGCTCGCCGCGGGGAGCCACGACGGCGACCCGATGGATGGTGCGCTCTGGACTCGCAGAGGACACGGCACACGCGAGCTTCGTCTTCATGGCGTACCTCTTGGCCCGACCGGTCAGGCCGACCAGGCAGCGGGCTCGGCGTCGTTGGGGAACTCCACCGAGAGCGTGTAGCGGCACTCGCCGCAGTGGGCCATCTGGCAGAGTCCCACCTCCGGGCTGATCTTCACGGGGAGGCGGAGCGCCCCGAACCAGCCGACCACCCGCTCGAAGGGGCCGCAGTGGTAGACCTGGGCCACGCCGGCCTTGGAGACGCCCGTAAAGGCGAAGCAGCTCTTGACGCGGATCTGGTGCGTCGTCCCGTCGAAGGCGTCCTCGTAGTCGAAGAGGTCCCCAACATAGAGGTCCACCGCGAGCCGGAAGACCCGGTAGTACTGCGCCGGGGAGGTGACTTTGCGGATTCCGAGCCCTCGGAGGAGCCGCCGCATCTCGAGGCGCCCGAACTCACGGACGACGGCCGTGTTCCAGCTGTTGGCCACGTCGGGCCCGTAGTTGACGAAGGCCTGGTAGAACCAGAGCCCGTCGTTCGTCATCCACGAGCGGCGGAGAAGGATCTCGCGCTGGGCGGCTGACAGCTCGGGGACCTCCTCGATTTCGATGACACCGCTGACTCGCTGATCCTCCATGGCAATATCCCCTCCGGGTTCCGTGGTTGGCTTGGCCGGACCGGACCCCATCCGGTCCCGGCAGCGAATGGTCACTCTGGGTCCCGAGGCTAGGCGCGGGCCGCCCGGCTGTCTGTAACAAAGGTTACGTGCCGGCCGGCGGGTGGCAGGGCGCGCGCGAGAGGGCGATTCCGGAAGGCTTCGTCGGCATGGCCTCGGGCCACCCGCTCGAGGACGGCGAGGTCGGGGATGCGGATCAGCGCGCGGTCGAGGACGATCGTGCCCGCGCGCACCAGGCTCTGGAGGCTTCGCGAGACGTGGACCCGGACAGTCCCGACGCGGGAGGCGACCTCATCCTCACGGAGGCGCTCGCGGGCAAGCTCCACCCCGCGTCCCGAGCGGACTCCCTCAGCGAGGGCCCGCTCGTAGAGGAGCCGCGCTACTCGGACCCTGGCCGTGCAGAGCGCGAGGCTCTCGGCCAGGTCCATGACGCGCTTGGCATCGAGGCTCACCGCCTGGACCAATCGAAGCGCCATCGGTGGGTTCTGGCGGACGACGTCCACGAACGTCTCCCGGTCGATCAGGCAGAGCCTTGTCGGCACGAGCGCCCGCGCGGTGACGACGTTCCGGCCGGTCGCGAAGGCCGATGGGATACAAAACGTGTCCCCGGGCCGGTCGAACATCGTCACGATCTGCTCCCGCCCCTCGGCGCTCGCCCGGTAGCACTCGACGCGCCCCTCGACCAGGACGTGGAGGTTCCGGCAGGGCTCGTCCTCGAGGAAGACAACGTGACGCGGGGGAAGCGACCGCCAGCGGGCGCGGTGGGCGACCGCTGCGACGCTCAGCGGGCTCAAGTCCTGGAAGTAGGGTACCGCCCGGAGGAATCGGATCCCGACCTCGGGCGGGATCCCGTCCCGGTCGCGCGCCGGAACGGGGGCGCCGTGCCCGTCCCCGTTCCGTCACGAGGGCGGCGCATGCGGAGCCTCCTCGGGGATCGCGAGGAGGCGGCAGGCGCGCAGGATCCGGCCCGAGAGCTTCCGGTCCTTGACCGCTCTCGCGAGCATGACGCCCCCGACGAAGAGGGCGATCGTTGCGAGCGAGCGATCGCGCGGCGGGCCGAGTGTCCTCGGCATCCTCGCCTCGAACTCGGCGACGAGGTCACGGAGGTGGGCCTCGAAGGTCTCCCGGGCGAGGGCGCCCGCCCGGGCAACCTCGGGCGTGAGCGCGGGCATCGGGCAGCCCTCGGCAACCGCGTCCCGGTGCGTGCGGCTCAGGTACCGGCGGACGACCACTCGGAGCCACGAGAGCCCCCGCTCCCCCTCGAGCCCCCTGAAGAGCCAGTTTCGCATCCGTCGGAGCGCGAGCGGCAGGGTTTCGGCGAGGAGCACATCCTTGGAGCGGAAGTGCGCGTAGAACCCTCCCGGCGTGAGTCCGGCCGCCTTCATCACCGAGTCGACTCCGACCCCCCCGTACCCACCCTGTTTGAAGAGGCGGCTCGCCGCCTCCACGATCCTGGCGTGCGTGCGCTCCTTATGGTTGGCCGCGTACCGCATCCAAGCGTTTATATTACGGACGTCATACAAAGCAAGCAAAAGTTTCTTCCGGTGAGCAGCGCGCAGGTGAGTCTATTCGTGATCGGCTGGTCGAGCATCGGGAGTACATCGCTCTCAGGACGAGGCCGACCTCCGGCCCGCCCACGCCGCCGAGCCGCGTTCCGGCTCGAAGGCGAGATCTATCGTTCACGCTGACGTCGTATGCCTGCCTGGCCATCCCGCCGCGATCAGGCCGATGGCGGTCCAAGCGTAGAGCCAGGCGCGGACGAGGCCGAGCCTCGCCTCCGCCGCCAGCGGCAGAACCTTTCGGACGTATCTCCCCCAGCTGAAGCGGCTCGGCTTGGCCGAGGTCCGCGACGAGCAAGTCCTCGCGGCCGAGACGCTCTTCGCCTCTGGGGCCTGACGGCCGGCCAGATCATCCAACTTGTCATGGACATCGAGCAGCAACAACCGGGCGCAAGCTCTCCAACGTCGGCCCCGAGCGGACCTCGGAGCCCGTCATCTTTCGAGAGGCCGCAGTGGGCGGCCGCCTCCTAGACGGCCGCACCTGGGACGAGATGCCGGTGGCCGACGAGCGCGAGGCGGAGAACGCTTTGGGGTAACTCGCCTCGCCTCCGATGGCCTACCTGCTCGCGTCAGCGGGCCGTGGACGCAAGACAAGCTCGGCTACGTTGAGCGCTATGCGAAGGCCTTCATGACGGCGATGGCGCCGAAGCGCAAGGACGGCCTGTGGTCGGAGCTCGTTTATATCGATCTCCTCGCCGGACCGGGGCGTGGCGTCGACCGCGAGAGTGGCCGCGAGTTCGACGGATCGCCTCTTCGCGCGCTCAACGTCGATCCCCCGTTTGACCGCGTATTCCTGAGCGACCGTAACGCCAAGTTCGTCCGCTCGCTGGAGCGCAGGATTCGCGCGAGCGATAGATCGCGCGTGAACTTCCGAGTCGGGGATTGCCATGCGGTAGCGAAGCAGGTCGTGGCCGATCTGTCCCGGAAGGCTCTCGGTCTCGCGTTCGCCGACCCAGAGGGATTCGAGGTGACGCTTTCCCTGTTCCAGACGCTTGCGGCGCGTCGCCTCGATGTGCTCTACCTGTTTCCGGGGGCAATCGGCATCGTCAGGAACTGCCGGCAGTTCGCTAGCCTCGATTTCCACGCCGCCGCCAACGAATAACGGCTGA
>JACQCN010000329.1 GCA_016201575.1 Candidatus Rokuibacteriota bacterium
AGGCGCCTACGTCGACATCCTCGCCCACCCGACGGGACGGCTGATCGGCTCCCGGGAGCCCTATGACGTCGACCTCGACGCGGTCTTCGCCGCCGCCCGGGCCCACGGCAAGGCCATCGAGGTCAACTGCTCGCCGGACCGCCTCGACCTGAAGGACTCGCACGCCCGGCGGGCGGGCGAGCTCGGCATTCCCGTCGCCATCAGCACCGACACCCACTACCTCTCGAACCTCGACAACATCGAGCTGGGCCTGGCCACCGCCCGGCGCGCGTGGATCGGGCCGGCGCAGGTCCTGAACGCCCGGTCCCTCGACGCGCTGCTTGACTGGGCTCGGAGCACGCGCCCGCGATAGGATCTCGCCTCCCTCCCGGCAGGTTCTTGCTGTCGTTTGACGCAGCCCCGGAGACCGGGGCGCCGCAGAGGGGGAAGTCGTGGACATCCTGGTGTGGATCATCTTCGGGCTCGTGGTGGGCGCCGTCGCGAAGCTGCTGATGCCGGGGCGCGACCCGGCCGGGTTCATCGTCACCATGCTCATCGGCATCGCCGGCGCCCTCTTGGGCGGCTGAATCGGGCGGGCGATCGGGCTCTACAACCCCGGCGAGTCGGCCGGGTTCATCATGGCGGTCATCGGCGCCGTCGTCCTGCTCGCGATCTACCGGGTGACGCTCGGCGGACGTCGAACGGCGTCGTAAGCGCCGCCGCGCTATCCTTGATCGGGGTCGACCCGATCAAGGAGGCGGGCATGCGGGGCATCGAGGGCGAGCAGGTTCTCCTGCGGATGATCCTGAGCGAGTCGCGGACCCACGACCACCAGCCCCTCTAGCGGAAGATCGTCGACGTCCTCCGTACCGAGGGGATAGCGGGCGCGACCGTGCTCAAGGGCATCGCCGGATTCGGGCACGACCGCGACGTCCACACCATCGCGCTCGAGGTCGCGGCGCAGGGACTGCGGGTGGTCGTGGAGGTGGTGGACACGCCGGAGCGGATCGACCGCGTGTTGCCGAAGCTCGAGGCACTAACTAAGGCGCTCGGCTTGACGATCCCGCACTCGTTGCTGGTCCAGGCGGATCAGGTCATCCGTTGAGAACGACTGCGCTCCTTGCGGCAGGACGTCAGGGGTGTGCCCCCGCGAATGCACCACAACGGCCCGCAACGCCATACCCTCGGCCGGCGGGAGGAACCGTGATGGGTGTCGCGCGGCCCAGCGCCTGTGGCCCAGCGCCTGTTGACACTCGCCGGCGGCTGGTGTAGAAGACTCGTCAGCGCCTTCGGGGGACGGAGGGGCGGTCCGCCGATGCATGCGTCCCGGTCGCTTTCCCAGCGGTATCCAAACTCTCACGCGAGAAACCTTCAGGAGGCGAAAATGGACGACACGAAACTTCAGGGGAACCGCCGCGATTTCCTCGGTCTGGCGGCCACGGTTGCGGCGGTGGGCCTTGGCACTATCGTAGCCGACACGGCTGCTGTCGCCGCACCGGACGGCCCGAGCACTGACTTCACGCGCTGGCTCGACAGCATTCTCGGCAAGCACCGCCAGCTCTACGACATGCCCGAGGTCAATCAGGGGATGGGGCTCGTCTGGTCGTGGGCGTTCTTCGTGACTGGTGCGGAAGCCTACGGCGTACCCGAGAGCGATCTTGGCGTGGTGATGGTCCTGCGCCATAACGCCCTTCCACTGGCGCTCAACGATCCGGTATGGGCCAAGTACAAGCTGGGTGAGGTGTTCAAGATTGACGACCCGGACACCAAGGCGCCCGCTGTCCGCAACCCCTTCTACCTCAAGCCAGGCGCCCTGCCCGTGCCGGATGCCGCTCTCCAGAAGCTCATCGCACGGGGCGTGAAGGTCGCCGCGTGCAATCTGGCCATCACCTTCTACAGCGGCATGGTGGCCCAGAAGATGGGCATGAAGCACGATGATGTGAAAAAAGACTGGACCGACGCGGTGCTGCCCGGGATACAAGTCGTGCCCTCCGGCGTGGTGGCATGTAACGGCGCGGTGTCGCGCGGCTGCGTGTACGTCTTCGCCGGTTGATCCCGACTCGCCGACGGACTCTTCCTCGGTGTTGCATTCGCCCGGCGACCTCGGGGCCGCCGGGCGGGCTGCGGGGGTGAAAATGAGGGCCCGGGCGACTCTCCGGGCCCTCCCCGTTACAATTGCCGATCGTCGAGCGATGATGGGCCCACGGTGGCGGGGCCGCAACCCCGGCCCCGCTTGGGCAACAGACCTGGATCAGGAGGGGCCGTATGTCGCGCGTTCCGCACGTCGTCCTGCTTCTGTTCGCCGTGCTCCTCGCCCAGCCCGCCACGGCAGGCTGGAACTACCGCATCGGCGAGCCCGCTCCCGAGTTCCAGCTCGAGGCGCTGGACGGCAACGTCTACCGCTCGACGGACCTCAAGGGGAAGTGGGTGGTGGTCAGCTTCATGACAACCTGGTGCCCGTTCTGCAACGCGGCCGCCCCGCACTTCGAGAAGCTCAACCAGGAGTACGGCAAGCGTGGCGTCAGGACGTTCATCGTCGACATCTCGGAACGGTCCGACATCGTCTCGGGCTGGGTCAAGAAGCAGAAGCTCAGCTGTCCGGTTCTGCTCGATGGTACCGGTGAGGTGACCACCCGCTACGCTCCGCCGCCGGACTTCGTGCCCGACCTCAAGCGCGAAGAAGTCATGATCGCCTCGTTCATGATCATCGACCCCGAAGGGACCATTCGCTTTCTCGCGCTCAACGAGGATGTTGCCAGTTTCGACGCCCGGCTGATCAAGCTCCGCGCGAGATTGGACGCACTGCTGCCGGAGCCATAGATGTCGAGGCGTCTCGCGGCGCTCGCCGTCTTCGCCGGGCTGGGCGCCGCGCCGGTCGTCGTGCGCGCGGTCGAGGTTGTGACGGTGATACCGCCCGCCGGCGTCGAGGCGAAGCCCGGAGCGGGTACGCTCGTCGCCCTCCGGGTCGTGGTGAAACCTGGCTACCACGTGCAGGCGAATCCCGTGGAGAACCCGAGCCTGATCCCGATCACGCTCAAGATGGACGCGGCGGCCAGCGTATCGGTGGGGGACCCGCTCTACCCCGCCGCCAGGCGTATGCGGCTCCCGGGAGATAATCAGGACTTGGTCGTCTACGACGGCACTTTCGCCATCGCCCTTCCCCTCACGGTAGAACCGAACGCCAGGGCCGGCGCAACGGTCATCTTGAAGGGGACGTTGCGCTACCAGGCCTGTGACGACCGGCACTGCCTGTTGCCGGTCACGCTCCCCGTCGCTCTCGCCGTCACCGTCGGGGCACGGTGAGCCACATGCGGCTGGATGTAGCGTGAACAGGGCAGAGAACCTCGGGCTGAAGCTGGGTCTCGGTATTGCCGGGCTGCTGTCGCTGGTTCTGACCGCGAGCGGCGTGGCGGCCGCTCCCGAAGACCAGGTGGCCCACCTCAAGCGTGAGCTGCTGGCGCGGGCGGAGAGCGTGGGACCACCGCCGGAGAAGAACGCCGAAGCGCCACCCCAACCGGTTCAGACCATCCTGGCGGCCGGAGATTGGGAGTTCAGCCTGGAGTTCGCGAGCAAGATCGGCAACAAGCAAAGCAGGGCCAACGCGCTGGTCGCGCTCGTCGGCAAGGCAAGCCAGCTGGCGGATCAGAATCAGGCCCGCGTGGCGCTGGGCCGGGTAGTGAACGCGGCCGGCGAAATCGGTGAGGAGGCGGCCAAGGCTCGCATTCTGGCCGATTGTGCCGCGGCGGCCGCGAAGCTTGGCGCTGCGGCATCGGGGCGTGACCTGTTCACTCGGGCGCTACAGTCAGCGGGCCGGATTTCCGACGACTCGTCGAGGGCGCGCGTCCTGGCCCGCCTCGCCGAGGCCGCGGCCAACCTGGACGATACCGGGCAGGGGCGCGCCTTGCTAGGCCAGGCGTTGAATGCGACCGACAGGATCGCTGTCGAGGCCACGAAAGCGCTGGTTCTGACCCGCTTGGCGGCGGCCGCTGCCGAGCTCGGCGACGCACCGCAGGGACGCGGTCTCCTGGTTCGGGCGCTGCAGGCTGCGGACAAGATGGACGACGACCTGGCGAAGGCTGGCGTCCTCGGTGTGGTGGCCCAGGGAGCCGCGAGGCTCGGCGATCCCGGGCAAGGACGGGCAATCCTCGAAAGCATGGTAGGGGCGACGGAACACATCGGCAGCGACCTCGGCAAGGCACGCGTGCTGGCCAGTGTTTCCGGGGCCGCCGCGGCGCTGGCCGATCCCGCTCAAGGACGTGAGGTGCTGGCGGCGGTCCGCGAGGCGGCGAACAAGATCGGCAGCGACTTCACCAAAGTCAGATGGCTGCTGGTCGCGCTGGTCGACGCCGAGGTCAAGCTGGGAGACGCCTCCCAGGGTCGAGATCTGGCGGAGCAGGCACTGCGGACGGTGGACACGGTGAGTGGGGACTTTGCCAGGGTCCGGATCCTGGAGAGCGTGGCCGGCGCCGGCGCGAAGCTCGGCGATCCTGCCCAGGTGCGGGCGCTGTCGAGCCTCGTGCTGCAGGAGACAGGCAAGGTCGCCGACACGTCGCTGCGACCGCGAGTGCTGATCATCCTCGCGCAGGCAGCCGGGAAGCTCGGTGATCCCGCGCAGGGGCGGGCGCTGCTGGCGGGCCTGATACCAGTCGCGGACACGGGCCGCGGCGAAGCGGAGCTCATGGCTCTTCTTCTTGCCGTCGCGGAGAGTGCGGCCAGGCTCGGTGATCCGGCCCTGGCGCACACCCTGTTGAGCAGAGCGGCGCGGGAAACGTCCGGCATCGCCGCCGAGTCGGCCAGAGCCCGCGCCGAGGTCGCGCTCGCAGAGACCGCGTTGCAGATCGGTGACGGCGCTCGCGCGGACGCGTCGCTGCGCGCGGTGGCCGCGATGCGGCAACGCTTCGGCGCTCAGGTCCTTGCCGATGCGGATCTGCTGCGAGCCGTTGCCGTGGCGGCATCGCTGGACCAGTGGCGATGGGCCACCGCCATGTCCGATACGCTGGGCACCGACGACGCGCAGCTCGACGCGTTGTCGCGTATCTTCGCTGCCTGGGCAAGCCGGGCCAGGAGCCGGTGAGCTCATCGGCCGCCGATCGCGCACCGCCCTGCTCGCAGAACTTCGCGAGGCCGCCATGTTTGCCTTGACGAAGGCCGCCGCGGTGTTCAAGCGCGCCATGCCGGCACCGATGCCGAACGATTGCGGGCCCCAAAGCGGGGGGAACAGGTGGTCCCCTCTCGGGCCCGTCAGCCCTTGACCATCGCGCCCCGTGACAGACGGCGCACCTGGCGGCGTAGACCGCCTCCCCACGACTCTTGTCCGGCGGACCGACGGGGTTGAGCTTCAGGAATCCGCGCCCCGGGAGCTCCCCGCCGACCGGCACGTCCCTGGACAGCCGCCAAATGTAGGCGAGGATCGCCCGCATCTCCTCGCCGTCGCGCTGCAAGGGCCGGCCGTTCATCGAGCGCTCGAAACAATCGTTGACGCGGTCCTCCAGGAGATTCACTTTCGCGTTCCGGCTCCGGTATTCGGGAAAGACGCCCCAGATCCCGACCCACGGCGAGGAATAGGCCTTCCGGCGGCGCTGCTGAGCGCGATCGCCGTCAGGGACGTCCCGATCGCCACCTTCATCGGCAGCCGGCCCGCCCACAGCAGCGCGGGGACGATCACGAAGCCGCCCCCGATGCCGAGAAACCCCGTGAGCAGCCCGACCCCGAAACCGACCCCGAGCATCACGGTGGGCCGGGACTCGCGGCCCCCGACCGGCTCCGACCGCACCGTCCCGATCGCGCCGCCGAAGCCGATGAGCAGAACGCGCTCCACGGGGTGAGACCCTCCTTGTGATCGAGCGCATCTTCCGTCCTGCCGAGGCCCGCTCGCTCGGTTCGCGTCGCCATCGCTACTTCGCCAGCAGCACGTGGCACGGCGCCAGCCGCACGATGCTCTGCGCCGTGCTGCCCATGATCCGGCCGAAGATGTTGCTGTGCCCCCGGTAGCCGATGACGAGCAGGTCGAACTTCCCTTCCTTCGCCGTGGTGACGATCGTCTCGACCTCGTGGCCCTGCCGGATCGTGGTCTCGAGCGCCACCCCGCTCAAGGCCGCCAGGTCCCGGGCCTGCTTGGTGAGCGTCCGGAAGTACTCGTCGATCTGCTCCTTGGCCGCCTTCACCTCGCTCACCGACGCGGCGTAGTGCGGCAGGTGCTCCTCCACCGAGATGCTGTGCAGCTCCGCGCCCAGCGCCCGGGACAGCTCGATGCCCTGCCGCAGCGCCTCCCGCGCGCCCTCCGACCCATCGTACGCGACCAGGATGCGTCTATACATCGCCCACCCCTCCTACCGCCGGCGCGGCCGCCGGCTCCCGCGGCTGCAGGTGCGCCGGCATGAAGAACGCGTTGGCGATGAGCGTGGGGATCACGGCGCTCCCGATCACCGCCGCCACCAGGTGCGAGTACTGCCCCGAGGTGATGATGCCGTGGCTCAGCCCGAAGAGGGCGGAGATGGTCCCGAAGGTCAAGCCCGTGGACATCATCAGCGTGTAGTACACCGTCTCCTGCCGCCGGTAGCGGAAGGCGTGCACCGCCGGGAACACGCCGGCCACCTTGCTGACCATCTTGGCCGCGAACAGGACGACGAAGACCATCGGCGCGGCGGCCAGCGTCGGCACCGACACGAAGGAGCCGGCGCGGATGAAATAAAACGGGGTCAGGAGCCCGAACGTGAGCGTGCGGAGCCGCCGGATCAGGACGTGGTCCTTGCCGACGGTCCCGGCCAGGAGCATGCCGATCACGTAAGCGGGCAGGACGGCCTCGCTCCCCGCCCACACGGCCACGCCGCCCATCCCGAAGAGCGCCAGCAGGATGAACTTCGTCTCCAGCTCGGACACCCGCCCCCCGTAGCGGCGGAAGAAAGGTGCGGTGACGAGCGGGAGCGCGGTGAAGACGACCGCGCAGGCCCCCACGAAGACGAGCGTGCGCAGGGTGAACGGCGCGAAGATGAGGCCGAGCGCGAGCACCGTGCCGAGATCGTTGACGAAGCAGGCGGCCAGGATCGCTTTGCCGTACTCCGTCGTGTTGAACCCGAGCTCGAGCATCACCGCGTACACTACGGCGACCGACGTCGTCGAGAGCGCGACGCCCGCGAGCCAGCTCGGCCCGACGTCCCAGCCGAGCAGGTACCGCGCCATCGCGGCGGCGCCGAGGAACGGCGCCACGAAGCCGGCGAGGCCCACCACCGCGGCTTCGCGCCACTTCACCCGGAACACCAGGGGGTCGAGCTCGGCACCGGCCAGGAACGTGAGCACGATCGCGCCCGTGCCCGCCAGGAACGAGACCCACGCGCTCGACGAGCCGAGCGCGTTCGGGCCGACGACGATGCCGATGACGAGCTGGGCCACGGTGCCGACCACGATCTCCGAGAGGGCCGTGGAGACCCGGAGCCAGATCGCCAGGAGCGTGGCCACGAGCGCGAGCCCGACCCAGACCGCCGCGAGAAACCAGACGTCGGTCATTCGCGCCTCCCGCTAAGCGGCCCCGCTGGCCGCCGTGATCTCGCCCGGCGCCCCGGAGCCCCCGTCCCGCGCGCCGTGCAGCGCGTTGCCCCAGACGGCGCGCCCGCCGGCCAGCATCTCCACCGCGCGCGCGCACGATGCCGCCTCTGCCTCGGTGAAGGGCTGGCGGTTCCGGTACTCGTGCTTGGCGACGAAGCCGCCGAGATCACGCCGGAGCGCCGCCCACTTCGCCAGCGTGCGCCCGACGAGCGCGTCGAGCCCGGGCGTGGGCGCGCCCCGCTCCAGCACCTGCAGCAGGTGGGGCGCGCAGAGCCCGTGGGACACCTCGTAGGCCCGCACCAGCTCGCGGTCGTCGACGAACTCCAGGATCGCGGCGGCGTACCGCTCCTCCGCCTCGCGACACTGCAGGCAGACGGGGCAGGCGGCGCGGCCGTGGCGCCGCCGAGCGGCCGCGGACCAGGCGGCGGGACGGCCGAGCCGCCGGAGCCGCGCGAGCCAGCCCGCGCGCGCCGGCGCGGCGCGCCGGAGGCGCCCGATCCGCTCGATCGCCACGCGGGTCAGGTCCTCGTAGATGATGGCCGCCCCGCTGACGGCACCGGGGATCTCGAGCAGCATCCACGCGTGCCAGTTGCAGAAGCCCCACGAGGCCCGGAGCCGCCGCCGCGTATCGGGATCGGTGACCTGCTCGTAGAGCATGGCGTCGAGGTGGCGGCGGCCGCCCTCGGTCAGGCGGCGGCACACCGGGCAGCCGGGCTGCCGGCAGGCCTCGATCAGCTCGTAGAAGGCGACGAACTTCCCGGTCGCCCGATCCGGCTCGGCCACGGCGCCACCTCCCCTCACCTGGAGGATAAAAAAATCCCCTACCGATCAGCCCTCGGTAGGGGTCATCAGCCTCACCGGCCGGTGAGGCGGTCTCGGGCGAACCCCATCGCCCCTCGTCTTCTCACCCAATTATCCGGGCGCGGCCGGTCAGGTCAAGGAATTCTCGTCCATCCGGACGACCCGGGCCTGCGAGGTCGGGCCGATGAACTCGACCATGTTGCCGTCCGGATCGTGGACGAAGAGCTGGCGGAGCCCCGTCGGCGTCGCGGTGAAGTCGTGGAAGGGGTGGCCGCTCCGCGCGAGCCGCTCGCAGGTCTCGTCGGCGTTCTCGACCCAGAGCGCGAAGTGGCGGTCGCGTATGTCGAAGCGATGCCGCTCCACGGGACGGGCGGGCGCCTCCTCGTTGACGATCAGGTGGAGCTGGAGCCCGTCGCCCAGGCTGTACCAGGCGCCGGGGAAGCCGAAGTCGGGGCGCGGGACCCGCGCCAGCCCGATCAGCTCTCCGTAGAACCACGTGGCCTTTTCCAGGTCGGAGACGGTCACGCTGACGTGGCTGAGCTGCTTGAAGGGCACCATCGCGGCACCTCCGTGTGGAGCCGACCTTACCACAGCGGCTCGCCGGCAACCGGAAGTCTCATGGCGTGGGAGTATACGCGAGGGCCCGCGGGCGCTCGACTCATCAAGTCCCGGCCGGACGCGCCGGTCTGTGCTATGCTCTGCGCCCGTTCCGACCTTTCGGCGAGCCACGCGGACTTCCCGGGGCGAGTCGCGCCTCCGGGATCGAGGAGGCGAACATGAACCGTCGCTCATTCCTGACCGCAACCGGCGCCGGCGCGGCCGCCCTGGCCTTCCCCGCCGTCCTGCGCGCCCAGACGGACACGATCCGCGTGGGCTTCCCGCTGCCGCTCACGGGGCCCTTCGCCGCGCTCGGCGGAGACCTCCAGCGCGGCGCGATCTTCGCGGGGGAGGAGCTCAACGCGCGGGGCGGCGTGCTCGGGCGCAAGATCGAGATCCTCTTCCGGGACGACCAGGTCAAGCCCGCCGTCGGCGCCCAGCGCACCAAGGAGCTGATCGAGAACGAGAAGGTCCAGTTCGTGGTGGGCGGGCTCGCCGCCCACGTGCAGATGGCCATCAACGAGCAGACCAAGAAGGCCGGGATCCTGTTCATCTCGGTCAGCCAGTCCGACGAGATCAGCGCCAAGCCCGACACGAGCCCCATCACCTTCCACGAGGCGCTGAACCCGACCATCACCTGCCGCGCGGTGGGGAGCTGGGTCGCCCAGAACCTCGGCAAGAAGTGGTGGATCGTGTACGCCGATTACGCGTGGGGCAAGCAGTGCAACAACGTCCTCATCGAGACCCTCCGCAAGCACGGCGGCACGCTGCTCGGCACCACGCCCTACCCGCTCGGCAACGCGGAGTTCGTGGCCCACCTGCCCAAGATCCAGGCGGCCAGGCCCGAGGTCCTGGTGTCGGCCACGCCCGGCGCCGACAACATCGCCTTCCTCAAGCAGGTGGCGAGCTTCGGGATGAAGAAGGAGATGCGGATCGCCCAGCCGCTGCACTGGATGCCGACGCTCAAGGAGGGCGGGTCCGACCTCTACACCGACGTGTACGGCGGCATCAACTTCTACTGGGAGCTGGAGGAGACGATCCCCCAGGCCCGGCGCTACGTGGCGGCCTACCGCAAGCGCTTCAACGCGCCGCCCCTCGACTATTGCTCCTACGGCTACAGCGGCATCATCGAGCTGGCCCGCGGCATCGAGCTGGCGAAGTCCACAGACTCCATGGCAGTCGCCAACGCGCTGCGCAAGAACCCGGTCTACGACCACTACAAGGGCAAGCAGTGGTGGCGGGCCTGCGACGACAAGTCCTTCCAGGACCTCTGGATCGTCCGGGGCCGCGAGCCCTCCAAGGTGCGCGGCGAGTGGGGTCTGCTCGACGTGGTGGCCCGCATCCCGGCCAACGAGGAGCTGGACCGCACGTGCGCCGAGAAAGGCTTGGCGTGACGCCGGCCATCCTGGTCACGCATCTCTTCACCGGCCTCGTGCTCGGGATGATCCTGGTGCTCCTGGCCGTGGGGCTCTCGCTGATCTTCGGCCTCATGACGGTCGTGAACTTCGCCCACGGCTCCTTCTACATGCTGGGCGCCTACCTCGGCTTCTTCCTGCTCGGCCTCACCGGCAGCTTCTGGGTCGCGCTGGCGTTGGCGCCGCTGGCCGTCGGCGTGGCCGGCCTCCTCGTGGAGCGGGTGCTCGTCCGCCCGCTCTACGGGCGGAGCCTCGACGACCCGCTGCTGCTCACCTTCGGGCTGTCGCTGGTGATGATCGAGACGGCGCGGCTCATCTGGGGGCGCATCGGCGTCACCTTCGACCCGCCGCGCGAGCTGGGCACGGCGGTGAGCCTCGGCTTCACGATGTTCCCCGTCTACCGGCTGTTCGTCATCGGCGTCACCGCCGCCGTGCTCCTCGCGCTCTGGGTCTTCCTGGCGCGGACGGACCTGGGGCTCGTGATCCGCGCGGGCTCGCGCGATCCCCTGATGGTCCAGGCGCTCGGCGTCGACCTCGGGCGGATCCGCTTCCTCGTGTTCGGCATCGGCACCCTGCTGGCCGGGCTGGCGGGCGTGCTCGCCGGCCCCATGCGCGGCGTCTACGCCGACATGGGCGTCACCATCGTCATCGAGTCCTTCGTCGTCATCGTGGTGGGGGGCATGGGAAGCCTCGCCGGCGCCATCCTCGCCGGGCTCCTGATCGGCGAGGTCGTGAGCTTCACGACGCTCTTCGCGCCGAAGCTGGCCGAGATCATGGTCTTCATCGTCATGGCCGTCATCCTGCTGGTGCGGCCGAGCGGCCTGCTCGGCGAGGCGGGGCTCCTGGAATGATCCGGCGGGTGCGGGACGGCCTGGCCGCCCACCCCGTCGCGGCCTTCCTCGCCGTCTTCGCGGTGTTCCCCTTCCTCGTCCCCTACCGGGCGCTGGCCACGCAGGTGCTGATCTACGGGTTGTTCGCCCTCGGCTTCAACCTGCTCTACGGCTACACGGGCCTTCTCTCCTTCGGCCACGCCGCCTACTTCGGCCTCGGCGCCTACGGCACCGGGATCGCGCTGGCCCGGCTCGGCCTCGGCTCCGTGTGGGCGGCGCTGGCGATGGGGCTGGGGGCGGCGATCCTGGGCGGCGCCGTCATCGGCTTCTTCTGCCTCCGGCGGCGCGGCATCTACTTCGCGATGCTGACGCTGGCCTTCGCCCAGCTCCTCTACTTCATCGGCTTCCACCTCGCCGACCTGACGGGCGGCGACGACGGGCTGCGCGGCATCCCTCAGCTCGCGGTCGGGGTGCCCGGCCTTTCCATCCCGATCGAGACGCCGATCCGCTTCTACTACTTCGCCTTCGTCCTGGTCGGGCTCGCCGTGGTGGCGCTCAAGCGCATCCTGGACTCGCCGTTCGGCGCCGTGCTGCGCGCCGTCCGGGAGAACGGCGAGCGGGCGGCGGCCTGCGGCTACGACGTCACCCGCCTCAAGCTGCTGTCCTTCGTGTTCTCGGCCACGTTCGCCGGGCTCGCCGGCGCTCTCGAGGCGCTGCGCCTCACCGTCGTCCCCATCGAGTCGCTCTACTGGACGACCTCCGGCCAGGTGGTGATGATGACGCTGCTCGGCGGCGCCGGGACCTTCTTCGGCCCCTTCGTGGGCGCGGCCACGTTCCTCGTGCTGGAGGATCGCCTGAGCCTCGTCACCGAGTCCTGGCCCCTGGCGATCGGTCTGGTCTTCATGGCGTTCGTGCTGTTCCTCCCGAGAGGCATCTGGGGCACGCTGACAGGAGGGAGTCATGCCGGTTAAGGTGCTCGAGCTCCATCATCACGGGATCCGCGTCGGCGCCACCGAGGCCGACGCCGGCCGCGCCCTCGCGTTCTACCGGGACGTCCTCGGCCTCGCGCCCGACGAGGGCCGTCCCTACATCGCCGACATCCCCGGGTACTGGATGGAAGTGGGCGGCAACGCCCAGATCCACCTGATCAGCACCCAGGGGCTCTCGCGGCTCGCCGACGGGCCGGGGCGGGATCCCGCCGGCCCGCACGTGGCCCTGGCCGTGCCCGACATCCAGGAGGCGAAGCGGGATCTCGAGCAGCTCGGCGTCGACTACTGGATCATCAAGGGGGTGACCGGCCCCGATACCGAGCAAGTCTTCATGACGGACCCCTTCGGCAACGTGGTGGAGCTCCACCAGGCCGGCACCTGCCGCTGCGACAAGCGACAGGCGGTCGGCCAGAGCCGGATGGGCTGAGCCGTGTACGACCTCTCCAGCGCCCAGCGGCACGTGGTCGAGCGGGTCGACCGGCTCACGAAGGAGAAGCTCGCCCTTCGCGCGGCGCAGTACGACCGCGACGGCGCCAACCCCGTGGAGAACTGGAAGGACCTCTGGCGGGAGGGCTTTCTCGCGGGCGTGGTGCCGGCGGCCCACGGCGGGCTCGGCCTCGACATGGCGACCTACATCGCGGTGATCCGCACCATCGCCAAGGGGTGTGCCAACACCGCCATGACCATGCACATGCACTCGACGGTCCTGCGCTTCGTCGACGCCCTCGGCAGCGAGGCCCAGAAGCGGCGCTACTTCGGCGCGGCCGTGAACGAGGGCACGCTGTTCGCGAGCTGGGGCAGCGAGCCCGCGGTGAGCCTGTCGCGCACGTTCCTCGTCGAGACCACGGTGCGCCGCCATCCCCAGGGGTGGCTGGTGGAGGGCACCAAGCACTTCTGCACGATGGCGCTGGCGGCCGGCTACCACATGGTCTGGTGCGCGGTCGACGGCGAGGCGGACATGGCCAAGGGCCTGCTGCTGGTGCTGGTGCCCGCCACGACGCCCGGCCTGGAGACCGACGGCAAGTGGAACACGCTCGGCATGCGCGCGACCGTGAGCCCGTCCGTCACCCTCCGCGGCTGCGTGGTCGGCGAGGACGGCGCCCTCGGCCAGCCCGGCGCGGGCATCCAGGTCGGCGTCGTGGAGAGCTTCGGCCTCGGCTACGCCGCGATCTACCTCGGGATCGCGGAGGCCGCGCTCGACTTCGCCGCCGACTACGCGAAGAAGCGGATCGTGCGGCCCGAGAACATCCCCGTCGCGCACGACCCCGCCGTGCAGCGCCACGTCGGAGAGCTGCGCGCCCACCTCGACGCGGCGCTCCTGGTCCTCGCCGAGGCGGCGACGGAGTGGGCGGCGGCGGACATGGTCACGCGCGGGCTCCTCGCCAACAAGGCGAAGTACCTCGCCACCGAGGTCGGCCTCCTGGTCACCTCCAGGGTCATCCAGATCGTGGGCGGCCGCGGGGCCTACAAGGACTATCTCGTGGAGCGGGCGTTTCGCGATCTCCGCACCGCGACCCTGATGCCGCCGACCGTCGACCGCATGCTGGAGGCCATCGGCAAGAGCGCGCTCGGCATCGAGACCGCGATGTTCCGCCTGGGCGCCGGCCCCCAGGGCGCCTGATGGTGGCGACGCTCGGCTTCGTCGGGCTCGGGACGATGGGCGGCCGCATGGCCCGGCGGCTGCTCGACGCCGGCCACGCCGTCGTCGGCTGGAACCGCACGCCCGCGAAGGCCAAGCCGCTGGTGGACCGGGGGCTACGCCTGGCCGACTCGCCGCGCGCGGTGGCGGAGGCGGCCGAGGTGGTGTTCAGCATGGTGACGGATCCCGCGGCCCTCCGCGGCGTCGCGCTCGGTGAGGACGGCATCGTCGCCGGTCTGCGGCCGGGCGCCGTGTACGTGGACATGAGCACGGTGAGTCCCGCGGCCACGCGCGAGGTGGGCGAGCGGGTGCGGGCGCGCGGGGCGGCCATGCTGGACGCGCCCGTCTCCGGCAGCATCTCCACGCTCGAGCAGGGCCAGCTCGCGATCATGGTCGGCGGCGACCCGGCCGTGCTGGAGCGCGTGCGTCCCTACCTGCTCGCCATCGGGCCCACCATCACCCACGTGGGCCCGCTCGGGCTCGCGGTGGCGATGAAGCTCGCCATCAACCTCGGGCTCGGCATCCAGATGGTCGCGTTCAGCGAGGCGGTGCTGCTGGCGGAGAAGGCGGGGATCGCGCGGGAGGCGGCCGTGGACGCGCTGCTCAAGAGCGTGGCCGCCTCGCCGATGCTGAAGTACCGCGGCCCGTTCGTGCTGAAGATGCCGGAGGCGGCGTGGGCCAGCGCGCAGCTGATGGAGAAGGACCTGCAGCTCGCCCTCGACCTCGGGCGAGAGGCGGGCGTCCCGCTGCCCACCACCGCCCTCGCCTCCGCGCTCTACACCGCGACGCGCGCGGCCGGGCTGGCCGCCCAGGACATGGCCGCCGTCTTCGACGTCCTCGCGCGCCTCGGCGGCCTCCGGGAGAGCCCGAAGGCCTGACCCGCCGTCAGAGGATTTCCCGGGCCGCCACCAGGTTGCCCTCGTCCGTCCACCCTGCGTAGGTGATGCGCGTGATCTGCCGGTGGAGCAGGGCGAGCCGCTTGCGGAAGTCCACGGTGAACGTGACCTTCACCTTGCTCCCCTGCCGCTCCAGGACCTTGGCGTACGGCACCATCATCTTCTCGACGTACTCGGCGTCGACGTACATGCAGAGCTTCTGCTCCAGGAGCCGCCGCTTCAGCTCCTCCCGGTCCCCGTCGGCCCGGCGCTCTTCCGCGACCGCCTGGTCGTACGCCTCGGGGCTGGTGCACAGCCAGGACCCCGGCTTCAGCGTCTGCAGAGACTCCCCCGCGTGGGCGGCGCTCACCGCGAGGCCCGCCAGCATCAGCGCCCGCCAGGCGGTCTTCATTTCCAGTTCGCTCCTTCGATCGCCAGGGTCTCCAGAAACGAGCCGATCTGGCCGATCTGCTTCTCGTCGAGCACCTCCTTCCACGGCGGCATCTGCTTGTCCGTGCGGCCGTTCTTCACGATCGTGATGAACTCCCGGTAGCCGCGCCAGAACTGGCGCAGGTCCGCGGCGTACTTCCCGAACCGCGAGACGCCGTCGGCGTGCGGGCCGTGACACTGGGTGCACCACATGGAGTAGAGCTTGCGGCCGGCCGCGATCGCCTCCGGCTTGCCGGAGACGGGGTTGGACGATGCGACGGACCCGGTGGGCTGATCAGTGGCCGCGGGCGGGTTCTCGCCAATGGCGGCGCGCTCGGCGGCGCCGGCCTTCTCGTCCATCGCGCGCGCGGCGCCCGGCCCCCCGAGCAGGAGCGCGGACGCGCCCGCGAGGATGATCGCCAACGGCACGACACACTTCGTCAACGGGTCGACTCTCACGTCTGATCTCTCCTTGGACGGTGGGAAGAAGAGGCGGGACAGGAAGCGCGAACCTCCGCGTCCCCTGTCCCGCCTCGCGCGCTCGCCTCAGTCGAGGGAGAAGACGACGATGGCGGCGCTTTCCTTCATGTTGATGATCTTGTCCTTGTGGTACCAGTCCGCCAGGGCCCGCCCCACGTAGGAGCCGTGCCCGACGGCGACCCCGATGTACTGCTTGCCGCCGACGGAGTAGGAGATGATCCCGCCGTTGTGGCCGGAGCCGTTGTTGAACCGCCACAGCACGTCACCGGTCTTGGCGTCCAGGCCCTCGACGAAGCCGTCGGTGGTCCCGACGAAGAGCAGGCCGCCGCCGGTGGACAGCAGCGCCGAGTGGGGGATGATGGTGTACCGCTTCTCCCAGGTGATCTTCCCGCTGACAGGATCCCGCGCCGTAAGGCGGCCGTAGGCGGACGACTCACCAGGCGGGGCCGCGCCCACCCACTCCGCGCTCATGAAGGCCTGCGCGAAGGGCTCGGTGATGCGAGACTCCGACCCGGCGCTGATGGTGGTGCCGCCCCCCTTGGGAGAGACCGTGAGGTACATGCACCACTCGTTGGCGATGCGGTAGAACAGCTTGGTCTGCGGGTCGTAGGTGCCGGGGTTCCAGCTATGCCCGCCGTCGATGGCCGGGCAGACCAGCGTCTTCTCCCCCGCCTTCGGCCACAGCATGTTCTGCCACTCACCGGTCTCGAGGTTGAACCCGCTCGTCCAGTTGTAGGACTTCATGTCCGGGTAGACGGCGATGGGCTTGCCGGTCTTGCGGTCGTGCACGTGGTTGAAGCCGTTCTTGCCGGGATGG
Organism: Candidatus Rokuibacteriota bacterium; assembly: GCA_016201575.1. GTDB lineage: Bacteria > Methylomirabilota > Methylomirabilia > Rokubacteriales > CSP1-6 > AR9. Next base: position 16,394 of record JACQCN010000329.1, read on the forward strand.
AGCACGAGCTTGCGGCCGCGCGCGTCGTCGAACAGGACGTACTCGCCGGGCGCGGCGTCGTAGTCGTACGCGTCGCTCGGGGCTTCCTGGAAGTACCAGTTGAGCTTCCCGGTGTTCAGGTCCAGGGCCACCGTCGACGACGTGTAGAGGTTGTCGCCAGGCCGCCAGCCGTCGGCGTTGACGTTCCGGCAGTCGGCGCCGCAGTAGTCGTAGTCGGGGTCCGGGTTGCCGGTCCCCATGAAGATCTGGTTGTTGTCGTAGTCGACCGACCCCGGCTGCCACGACCCGCCGCCGCCGTACTTCCACGAGTCGCCCTTCCAGGTCGCGAGCGCCCTGGGGTCATCGCGGCCGGTCGTGTAGAAGATCCACTTGATGTCGCCGGTCTTCGGGTTGATCCCGAAGATCTTCCCCTCGATCGGGTACTCGCCGCCATTCTGCCCGATCACGAGGAGGTCGGAGCTGACGAAGGTCGCCGCCCCGCTGAAGCCGATGGTGTCCTTCTTGGAGTTGACGATCTGCCGGTCCCAGACGGGCTGGCCGGTGTTCTCGTCGAGGGCCACGAGGCGGCCGTCGACCGTCCCCATGTAGACGCGGCCGTCACCGATCGCGAGGCCACGGGTGTGGGCGAAGAACGAGCGCGAGACGACCGCCTCGTCCATCTTCGGCACGTAGGCCCAGACCCGCTCGCCGGTCACGGCGTTGAGCTTCCAGACCGTCGACGGGTTGGTGGCCACGTACATGTACCCGTCGATGACGAGCGGCGTGCTGTGCAGGCCCATCCGCGGGTCGCCGGGCTGGAAGATCCAGGCCGGGCGCAGCTTCTTGACGTTGGAAGTGTTGATCTGGTTGAGGGGGCTGTACCGCCAGGCCGAGTCCACGGTGCGGTGGTACGAGCACCAGTTCTGGTCCGGGCAGTTCTTGATCTCGTCGGCGGAGGAGCCGGCCTGCGCCGCCGGGGCGGCCAGCAGGACGGCCACCGCGAGACACACCGCCACGGTCCCCAACTGCAGGAGAAGCCTGAACATGCGTCGATCTTTCATGAGAATCCTCCGAACGCTTCGTTAGAAGGAGCGACCATTTGAGCCGTCGCGGGGAGGCACGGCTGGGGGCCCGCGGAGGCGGGCCATCCCCCCTGCGCCATCCGGGCGAGTGGTGGCAAGGACCGCAACAACTTGTCCAGAGGCCCGGTCCAGGGGCATTGCCTCTCCCAGCCGAGTACCGACGGCTCGAAAGTGGCCGGAGTCTGCGCTTACCCCTAAGGGGCTGTCAAGGCACTTTTTCCCGCCCGCGGCTCACACGCCGAGGAAGCGCTGCCCAATCGCGGGATCGTGCCGGAGCTCGTCGGGCGTGCCCTCGAACTGGATGCGCCCCTGGTCCATCACGTACAGGCGCCGCGAGAGGGCCAGGGCCACCTCCAGCGTCTGCTCGACCAGCAGGATCGTCACGCCGGCGCGGTTGATCTCGGCGAGGATCTCCGTGAGGGCCCGCACGAGGAGGGGCGACAGGCCC
>JACQCN010000036.1 GCA_016201575.1 Candidatus Rokuibacteriota bacterium
CCGGTGATCTACCTGTCGCTCAGCTCGCCGACGCTCCCGCTCTACCAGGTCGACGAGTTCGCGGAGACCCTGCTCGCTCAGCGGATCTCCACGATCAGCGGCGTCGCCCAGGTGCTGGTCTTCGGCTCGCAGAAGTACGCGGTCCGGGTGCAGCTCGACCCCAACGCCCTCGCCTCCCGGGGGATCGGTATCGACGAGGTCGAGCGGGCCATCGCCCAGTCCAACGTGAACCTGCCCACGGGCACACTCTACGGCACCCACCGCGCGTTCACGGTGCAGGCCACCGGCCAGCTCATGGACGCGGCGGCCTACCGGCCGATGATCGTCGCCTACCGGAAGGGCAACCCGGTCCTGCTCCAGGAGCTGGGGCGCGTGATCGACGGCGTGCAGCTCGACAAGGTGGCGAGCTGGTACAACACCGATCGCGCGGTCGTGCTCGCCGTCCAGCGGCAGCCCGGCACCAACACGATCAAGGTGGTCGACGCGATCCGGCGCCTCCTCCCGGCGCTGGAGCCCCAGCTCCCCTCGTCGGTGCAGCTCCGCGTGCTCTACGACCAGTCGGAGTCGATCCGCGCGTCGATCCGGGACATGCAGTTCACGCTGCTCCTGACCATCGCCCTGGTCGTCATGGTGATCTTCCTCTTCCTCCGGAACCTCTCCGCCACCATCATCCCGAGCCTGGCGGTGCCGATGTCGATCATCGGCACCTTCGCCGTGATGTACCTCCTGGGCTACACCCTCGACAACCTCTCGCTGATGGCCCTCACGCTCTCCGTCGGCTTCGTCGTCGACGACGCCATCGTGATGCTGGAGAACATCGTGCGGCACCTGGAGGCGGGGGAGGACCGCATGACCGCCGCGCTCCGGGGCGCCGGGGAGATCGGCTTCACCATCCTGTCCATGACGCTCTCCCTGGCCGCGGTGTTCATCCCGGTGCTCTTCATGGGCGGCGTGGCCGGGCGCCTGCTCCACGAGTTCGCCGTGACCATCGGCGTGGCCGTGCTCGTCTCCGGCTTCGTGTCGCTGACCCTGACCCCGATGGCGGCGAGCCGCTTCCTCCGGCCGCCCGGCGCCAGCGGAAGCCGCCTCTACGCGGCCTCGGAGCGCGTCTTCACGGGCATGCTGGACGCCTACGACCGGAGCCTGCAGTGGGTCTTCGGCCGCCGCCGGGAGACCATGGCGGTGCTCGCGCTCACGTTCGTGGCGACCGGCGTCTTCTTCTGGATCACCCCCAAGGGCTTCCTGCCCACCGAGGACACGGGCCAGATCATCGGGTTCACCGAGGCCAGCCAGGACATCTCGTTCGACGGGATGGTCCGGCACCAGCAAGAGGTGGCGGACATCGTCCGCCGCGACCCCGCGGTGGCGGCGCTCATGTCCTCGGTGGGGGTGGACCAGCAGACGGGGAACGTCGTCCCCAACACGGGACGGCTCTTCGTCCGGCTCACGCCCCGGTCCGAGCGGTCCTCGGCGGAGGCGGTGGTCGATCGGCTCCGGCCCGCGCTGGCCGGGGTGCTCGGCATGAACGTCTACCTCCAGATCCCGCCGCCGGTGACCATCGGCGGCGCGCTCACCAAGGCGCCGTACCAGTACACGGTGCAGAGCACCGACCTCGAGGAGCTGACCCAGTGGGCCCCGGTGATGTACGAGAAGATCCGCCAGCTGCCCGGGCTCGAGGACGTCAACACGGACTTCCAGGTCGCGAGCCCCCAGGTCGTCGTCGACATCGACCGGGACCGGGCCTCCACGCTCGGTCTGAGCGCCGGGCAGATCGAGAACGCCCTCTACGACGCCTACGGCGCGCGCCAGGTCTCCACGATCTACACCTCGGCCAACGAGTACTGGGTGATCATGGAGCTGGACCCGCGCTACCAGCAGGACCCCGTGGCCCTCTCCATGCTCTACGTCCGCTCGGCCATCGGGCGCCTGGTGCCGCTGAGCGCGGTCGCCCGCATCTCGCGCGGCACCGGCCCGCTGACCGTGAACCACCTGGGCGTGCTGCCCGCCTTCACCATCTCGTTCAACCTGAAGCCCGGGGTGTCTCTCGGCGATGCCGTGGACCGGATCACCGGGCTCCAGCGCGAGGTGGGCCTCCCGGCCACCCTGACCGCCGGCTTCCAGGGCACCACGCAAGCCTTCCAGTCCTCGCTGCGCGGGCAGGGGCTCCTGCTGATCGTCACGATCCTGGTCATCTACATCGTGCTCGGCATCCTCTACGAGAGCTTCATCCACCCGCTCACGATCCTGTCGGGCCTGCCCTCGGCGGGGGCGGGCGCCCTGCTCACGCTGCTGCTCTTCCGCACGGAGCTGAACCTCTACGGCTTCGTGGGCATCATCATGCTGGTGGGCATCGTGGAGAAGAACGCGATCATGATGATCGACTTCGCCCTGGAGGCGCAGCGGGAGGGCAAGTCGCCGGCCGCGGCGATCTACGAGGGCTGCCTGCTCCGCTTCCGCCCCATCATGATGACCACGATGGCGGCGCTGCTCGGCACGCTGCCGATCGCGCTGGGGTTCGGCGCGGGGGCCGAGGCGCGCCGGCCCCTCGGGCTCGCGGTGGTGGGCGGCCTCGTGGTCTCGCAGCTCCTGACCCTCTACATCACGCCCGTGCTGTACCTCTACATGGACGGGTTCCAGAAGCGCCTGGCCACGACGCGGCTGGCCGCGCTCGGGCGGCTCGTGCTGTGGCGGCGCACGCCCAGCCCGGTCGCGTGACGGCCCGCCGCGGGGCCGGAGGCGCGGGACGGCGAGGTCGCCACGCCCGTGTCGGGCACCGCGCGACCGGTCACGTCTCGGC
>JACQCN010000037.1 GCA_016201575.1 Candidatus Rokuibacteriota bacterium
TCGGTCAGGAAGGTCTTGATCGAGAAGTAGACGCCTGGGAACTTCGTCAGCACCTGCCGGATCTCGGTCTGGACCGACTCCGCCTCCGCGGCGGCCAGCGGCTTGAGGTCGACGTGCATCTCCGTGTAGTGGGTGCCCCACGTGTCGTCCGACTTCTCGGCGCGCCCGATCTGCTGGGCGACCGACCGGATGCGCGGGTTGCGGAGCAGCTCCTGGGTGACGCGCTGGCCGAGCCGCAGGGACTCCTGGAGCGAGGTGCCGGGCACCGCCGACATGTGCACGATGAAGTGGCCCTCGCGCAGGTCGGGCAGGAACGCGCCCCCGAAGAAGGGCAGCGTCGCCAGTGCGCCGAGGCAGAGGCCCAGAGCGGCGCCGATCACGAGTCGGGGGCGCGCCGTCACCGCCTCCAGCAGCCGCCGGTAGCGGCCCTTCAGCGCCACCATCGCCCGCGGCTCGCCGCCGTCCCGGAGCCCGCGCGACAGCAGCACGTAGGAGAGCGCCGGCGTCACCGTCATGGCGACGACCAGGGAGGCGAGGACGGCCAGGATGTAGGCGATCCCCAGCGGGGCGAAGAGCCGGCCCTGCAGGCCCGACATCGTGAGGACCGGCAGGAAGACGAGCGCCACCACCCACGTCGCGTACACGACGGCGCTCCGCACCTCGAGGGACGCGTCCAGCACCACCGGCAAGGTGGACCGCGGGGCGAGGCTCGCCCGGTTCTCGCGCAGCCGCCGGAAGATGTTCTCGACGTCGATGATCGCGTCGTCCACCACCTCGCCGATGGCGATGGCGAGGCCGCCGAGCGTGAGGGTGTTGAGGGTCACGCCGAGCCGGTCGAGGACGATCACCGCGGCCAGCAGCGAGAGCGGGATCGCCGTGAGCGAGATGAACGCGGTGCGGAGGTTGAAGAGGAAGAGGAAGAGCACCACCGTCACGAGGACGCCGCCGTGATGCGCCCGGCCTGGAACGCGGGCTTGAGCTCGTCGAGGGCCCGCTCGGCCGCCGCCGTCACCTCCTCGGTGTTCTCGCCGAACTGGCTCGACACCACCAGGAGCACGCCCGGCCGGCCGTTGATCGCCGCCTCGCCCACCTTCGGCTCCGGCGCCTCCACCACGTGGGCGGCGTCCCGCAGGCGCACCACGCTGCCGCCGCGGTGGGCGAGCACGACCTCGCCGAGCCGGTCCGGCGTCAGGAGCTGGCCCTCGGTGCGGAGGACAATGCGCTGGGCGTCGGTCTCGACGAAGCCCGCGCCCCGCACTCCCGTCGCCTTGCGCGCCGCCGCCAGCACGTCGTCGAGGGAGAGCCCGTAGCCGATCAGCCGCTCCGGGCGCACCTGCACCTGGATCTGCCGTACCTCGCCCCCGAACACGGCCACCTTGGCCACGCCCGGGACGCCGAGCAGCCGCGGGCGGAGCGTCCAGTCGGCGAAGGTGCGGAGGTCCATCAGCGAGCGCGCCTCCGAGGTCAGCCCGACGATGAGGACCATGCTCGCGGCCGAGGTGAGCGGCACCATCGTCGGCGGCCGGACGCCGAGCGGCATCTGGGCGGCCAGCGCCACCAGCCGCTCGCCCACCATCTGGCGGGCCTGCATGATGTCGGTGCCCTCCCGGAACATCGCGGTGACGACCGAGAGCCCCTGGATCGACTCCGAGCGGATCGACGCGAGGTTGCCGACGCCGTTGACCGCGCTCTCGATGGGGCGCGTGACCAGCGCCTCCACCTCCTCGGGCGACAGCCCCGGCGCCTCGGTCTGGATCACCACCTGCGGCGGGGCGAACTCGGGGAACACGTCGCGCTTGGCCGTGCTGGTGACGTAGAGCCCGTAACCGGCGACGACGCAGGCCAGGGCGATCACGACGCCGCGGAAGCGGAGCGACCGCTCGACGATCCACGCGAGCATCTCTAGCGGTCGTCGTCCTCGCCGCCGATCGGGATCTGCGACTTGAACTCCTCCGAGAGCAGCGTCTGGGCGCCGTCCACCACCACGCGGTCGCCGGCCTTGAACCCGCCGGACACGAACCACCCGGTCTCGGTGGCCGTGTCCAGGGGGACCTCGCGCCGCGCGAACCCCTGGTCGCCCACCTGCAGGTAGGCCCACGCGTGGCCCTCCGCGCGCACGATCGCCGCGCGCGGGATCACCACCCCCGGCCGCGGCCGGCCCGCCACGGACAGGTAGGCCGTGACCGACGCGCCCGGGCGCAGCGGGAAGCCGGCCGGCTCGACGCGGAAGAGCAGGATCTCGCCCCGCGTGGTGGGATCGGCGGCCGCGCCGAGCCCGATCCGGGCGCCGAGGAGCGCCTGGGCCTCGTGCCCGAACACC
>JACQCN010000313.1 GCA_016201575.1 Candidatus Rokuibacteriota bacterium
GATCCGCGGGTCTTCCGACCGCGCGGCCGCCTCCGCCCGCCGGGCGAGGTCGACCTTCTCCTCGGCGGTCAGGTCGTGCCCCCGCGGGTCGGCGAGATCCAGGTCGGGGATGCGCCCGATCAACGCCGCGGGGCCGGGCAAACCCGCCAGCGGATCCTCGGCGGTGACCCGCGCGAGCGAGGTAGCCTCGTCCACCAGCCGCTCCAGCGACTCACGGGACAGGTCGGAGGTCGAGGCCGCGGCCGAGGCGCGGCCCACGAAGACGCGGAGGGCGAGGCGCTGGTCGTGGGAGTGCGCGACCGTCTCCACCTGGTCGAGCCGCACCTGGGCCGAGAAGCTCCGCTCTTCGATCAGGTACCCGTCGGCTTCCGTCGCCCCCGTGGCCGTCGCGCGCTTGAGGACGTCGAGGAGCGGGTCGGCGGCCATTCCTACCGGCTCCGTCCACCCGACGGATGGGAGACCGTTCCCACCGCCTCACTACCAGCGACGCGCGGCTTCGCCATTTTCGGAATCCTGGCTCGCCTCGATCCACTCGGGCCTCGCCTCGCGGCGGGCTTCCGCCGACGCCGCTCAGCTCGAAGTGCTGGCGGCAGCTCGCCCGGCAATCGCGGCGCTTGCCATGGCGAACGCTCGGCTCCGCCTCGCACCTTCATCTAAACTTCCGTGCCTCCGACCGTGATGCCGTCGATCCTGATCGTGGGGAGGCCGACACCGACCGGGACCGACTGGCCGTCCTTGCCGCAGGTGCCGATCCCCTCGTCGAGCTGCAGGTCGTGCCCCACGCGGCTCACGCGCGTGAGCGCGTCGGGGCCGTTCCCGATCAGCGTGGCGCCCTTCACGGGGGCGCCCACGCGCCCGTCCTCGATCAGGTAGGCCTCGCTCGCCGAGAACACGAACTTGCCGCTCGTGATGTCCACCTGCCCGCCGCCGAAGGCGACGGCGTAGAGCCCGTGATTCACGGAGCGGATGATGTCCGCGGGCGCGTCCTCGCCGGCCAGCATGAAAGTGTTGGTCATGCGCGGCATCGGCGGGTAGGCGTAGGACTCGCGCCGGCCGTTGCCGGTGGTCGGCAGCCCCATGAGCCGCGCGTTCAGGCGGTCCTGCATGTAGCCGCGCAGGACGCCCTTCTCGATGAGCACGGTGCGACCCGTGGGCGTGCCCTCGTCGTCCACGTTGAGCGACCCACGCCGGTTCGGGATGGTGCCGTCGTCGATCACGGTGACCAGCTCCGAGGCGACCTTCTGCCCGAGCCGGCCACTGAAGGCGGACGTGCGCTTGCGGTTGAAGTCGCCCTCGAGCCCGTGCCCGACGGCCTCGTGCAGGAGAATGCCCGGCCAGCCGGGGCCGAGCACCACGGTCATGGTGCCCGCGGGGGCGTTGACGGCCGAGAGCTTGAGGACGGCCTGCCGGACCGCCTCCGCGGCGAAGCGCTTCGCGCGGTCGCCTTCCAGGAAGAACTCGAAGGGGATCCGCCCCCCGCCGCCGTAGGTGCCGCTCTCCCGCTTGCCGTTGTCCTCGGCGATCACGGTCACGTTGAGGCGGGTCAGCGGCCGCACGTCGCCCACGGCCCACCCGGCCGCCGTGGCGATGTACATGATGACCTCCTCGCTGGCGATCGTCGCGATCACCTGCGCGACCCGGCGGTCGGCGCCGCGGGCGAGCGCGTCGACGCTGCGCAGGAGCTCGACCTTGCGACCGAGGTCCGCGGAGATCGGCGGCTCCGCCAGCGCGTAAAGGTCGTGCGTCGGCCGGCCCGGCTTCACGGCGACGACGCCCGCGCGCGACGACCGGTCGGCGATGGCGCGCGCGGAGCGCGCCGCCGCCTCTAGATTCGGCAGCGAGATGTCGTCGGTGTGGGCGTAGCCGGTGCGCGTCTCGCTCTGGGCGCGGACGCCCGCGCCCTGACTCACGTGCCGCGACGCCTTCTTGACCTGGCCCTCCTCGAGCAGCAGCTCCTCGTTGACGCGGTACTCGAGGTAGATGTCCGCGTCGTCGACGCGCCCTTTGAGCGCGGCGCCCAGCACCTGTTCGAGCAGCGAGGGCGAGAGAGCGAAGCGGTCCGAAAAAAAACGCTCAGGAAGCATCGGTCTCCTTCACGAGGGGTCCAAGCGTAGCACGCGCCGGAAGGGGCCCCCAATTTTTTGAGAGGGGATCCGCCGCATCAGAGATTCTCTTGTTCGACAGCCACTTGGGCCACCGCTTCAGAAATTACGTGAGGCACTCCTGGATGATCTCGTGCACCCTGCGCAGGCCCGCCATCACGGACGGGCCCGGCGACAGGATGTCGGCGCCGTCGATCTCGTAGATCCGTCCCGCGCGCACCGCCGACACGCGCTCCCAGCCCGGCCGCGAGCGGATCGCCTCCACGTCGACCTTCTTGCCGCACCACGAGGCCAGGACGATGTCCGGATTGCGGCGGGCCACCTCGTCCGCCGGCACGACCCGCCCGGCCGCGAGCGGCTCGTCGCGCAGCTCCGGGAAAATGTCGCGCCCGCCGGCGACCTCGACGACCTCGGACACCCACCGGATGCCCGCGATCAGCGGCTCGTGCCAC
>JACQCN010000314.1 GCA_016201575.1 Candidatus Rokuibacteriota bacterium
CCCGGCGCTGCTCGACGAGATCCGCGGCGCCACCGACATCGTCGAGCTGGTCGGCCGCTTCGTGAATCTGAGGAAGGCCGGAGCGACCTGGAAGGGGCTCTGCCCGTTCCACGGCGAGAAGACGCCCTCGTTCATCGTCAATCCCCGCCGCGGCATCTTCAAGTGCTTCGGCTGCGGCGTGGGCGGCGACGCCTTCGGCTTCCTGATGCGCCAGGACAAGCTGTCGTTCCCCGAGGCCGTGCGGGCGCTGGCGAGGAGCGCCAACGTCGCGCTGCCGGACGAGCGGAGGGATCCGGCCGACTCGGGACGCGAGGAGCTCTACCGGGTGATGGACCTCGCCGCCCGCTTCTACGCCGAGACGCTCTGGAAGCCGGCGAGCGCCCGCGCACGCGAGTACCTCGAGACGCGGGGGATCGACCCGGAGGTCGCGCGGCGCTTCTCGCTGGGCTTCGCCCCCGAGGGATGGGAGGCGCTCCTGGGCTTCATGCGCGCCGAGCGCGTCGGAGCCGAGACGCTCGAGACCGTGGGTCTGGTCAAGCCGCGCGAGCGCGGCGGCGGCCACTACGACGCCTTCCGCGGCCGGCTGATCTTCACGATCCGTGATCTTCAGGGCCGCGTGGTGGCCTTCGGCGGCCGGGGCTTGGGTGACGAGCAGCCGAAGTACCTCAACTCGCCCGAGACCCCGCTGTACACCAAGGGCAACCTGCTCTACGCCGCCGACCTCGCGCGGACGACGATCCGGGCGAAGAACCGCGCGCTGCTCGTGGAGGGCTACGTCGACTGCCTGATGGCGCACCAGCACGGTTTCACCGAGACGGTGGCCGCGCTCGGCACCGCCTTCACCCCCGCGCAGCTCGGCACGCTCCGCCGGTACTGCGAGGAGGTCATCACCTTCTTCGACGCCGACGCCGCGGGCGCCAAGGCCGCCGAGCGTGCCGCCGACCTGCTCGAGCCGACGGGAGCCGGCGCCGCGTGGGGCATCAACCGCTCCGGTGACTTCGGCGGCGAGGCCACCTTCCGACTGAAAGTCGCCCTCCTGCCCGCGGGCCACGATCCCGATACCTTCCTGAGAACGCAGGGGGCGGCGGGCTTCGAGGAGCGGATCGCCGGGGCGCGCAGCCTGCTCGCCTACGCCCTCGATCGCGCCATCAGCGACCCCGACGGCGCGACCGGGCCGCGCGCCCGCGCCAACGCCTTTGCCCGCGTGGCGCTCATGCTGGCGAAGGTCGCCGACGCCGAGGAGGCCGCCACGCTCTCGCGCGAGGCCGCCGTCAAGCTGGGCGTCGATCCCACCCAGCTCTGGATCGAGGCCCAGAAGCTCCAGGGCGCCCTCGGCCGGCCGCACCCCGGCCGGCCGGCGGCCCCCGCGGCGGCCCCGGGCCCCGCGGCGGGCGCGCCGGAAGGCCTCGACCTCCGGCTGCTGGTCGAGGTGATCGTCCAGCGGTCCGACGCCCGGCAGGCGCTGGTGCCCCTGCTCGAGGACGGCGACATCCTGGGCGAGCCGTTCCGCACGATCGTCCGGCGGCTCCGCGAGCAGCCCGAGGCGGCGCCCGAGGCGCTCATGGCCGACCTCGACGAGGCGGGGCGAACCGCGCTCGCCGCCCTGCTCGTGAACGAGCGTGAGTTCCAGAACGTGGACGGCTACGTCGCCGATTTCCGCCAGCGCATCGAGCGCATGCAGCGGCGGCGGCGCATCCGCGAGGCGAGCCGCGGCATCGTCGCCGCGCAGGCCGGGGGCGCCACGCCCGATCCGGAGAAGATGGCCGCCCTCCTCAGAGACGGCAAAGAGGAGCACGAGGTATCCAAGACTCTTGGCTAAGGAGTCGAGACGCATGAGTGAAGAGCCGAAGCTGGAAGAGCTTGACCGTCTGATCTCGATGGGCAAGCAGAAGGGCTTCCTCACCTACGACGAGGTGAACGACGCCCTCCCGTCGGACATCGTGTCGCTCGATCAGCTCGACGACATCATGATGATGTTCGGGGCCATGGACATCGAGGTCGTCGACTCCGCCAAGGCGGCGCGCCTGCCCTCGGAGGTCGAGCGCCCGGCGCCGGCCGACGTCGACGACGACGGCGACAGCGAGCCCATCGACCTCACCCCCGGCCCCGTCGGCCGGACCGAGGATCCCGTGCGGCTCTACCTGCGCGAGATGGGGCGCGTCTCGCTCCTCACCCGCGAGGGCGAGATCGCCCTGGCCAAGCGCATCGAGGAGGGCAAGGAACAAGTCACGCGCGCCATCCTCCAGACCAACCTGGCCGTGGAGCGCTTCCGCGAGCTGCGCGACCTCCTGCGGCGCGGCGACATCTCGGTCAAGGACGTGGTCGACGTCAACGAGGAGGAGTTCAGCGAGGAAAAGGAGACCGCGCTCACGCGCGAGGTCATCAGCACCTTCGTGGCGGTGGACCGCCTCCTGCGCGATCGCGACGCCCTCTTCGCCCAGGCCCGGAAGCTGCGGGCCAGGGTGTCGGGACGGAAGAGGGTCAGGGGCCGGGAGCCGGCCTGGAAGAGGCACGAGGGCCAGGCCCACCAGCGCCAGAAGAAGGTCCTCGAGAAGCTCCGCGGCATGAACATCGGCAACCAGATCATCGACCGTGAGGACGGCGATCCGCAGCGCCGCGGGCTGGTGCAGCGGCTGCGCGATCTGGTCGAGGAGATCGAGCGGGCGGAGCGGGTGATCGCGCTCTGGACGGAGGGCCGCCGGCCCTCGCTGGAGGAGGTCCAGAACCTCATCTACGTGTCCTTCCGCGATCCGGGCGCGGCCGGCGCGACCAACGGCGCCAGCGGCCTCAACGGCGACCTGCACCTGCGCGCGGCCAAGAAGTTCTCGAGCCCCAAACAGCAGCAGATCTGGGTCGCCCACCAGGAGATCCGCGCCTCCGAGGTCCGCGCCAACGCCAAGGCCGACGAGCTCAAGCGCGTGATGGCGGTGATCAAGCAGGGCCAGCAGAAGGCGGCGCAGGCCAAGAAGGAGATGGTGGAAGCCAACCTCCGGCTGGTGATCTCGATCGCAAAAAAGTACACCAACCGCGGCCTGCAGTTCCTGGACCTGATCCAGGAAGGCAATATCGGATTGATGAAGGCGGTCGACAAGTTCGAGTACCGCCGCGGCTACAAGTTCTCGACGTACGCGACGTGGTGGATCCGGCAAGCCATCACCCGGGCCATCGCCGACCAGGCGCGCACGATCCGGATCCCCGTGCACATGATCGAGACCATCAACAAGCTCATCCGCACCTCCCGCCAGCTCGTGCAGGAGCTCGGCCGCGAGCCCACCCCCGAGGAGATCGCGGTCAAGATGGAGGTGCCGGTCGACAAGGTCCGCAAGGTCCTCAAGATCGCGCAGGAGCCCATCTCGCTCGAGACCCCGATCGGCGAGGAGGAAGACAGCCACCTGGGTGATTTCATCGAGGACAAGCAGGTCGTCTCGCCGGTGGAGTCGATCATCGGCCTCTCGCTGCGCGAGCAGACCAACAAGGTCCTCAACACGCTGACGCCGCGCGAAGAAAAAGTCCTCCGTCTCCGTTTCGGGCTCTCCGATGGATGCGAGCACACGCTCGAGGAAGTCGGCCAGGACTTTGCCGTCACGCGCGAGCGGATCCGCCAGATCGAGGCCAAGGCCCTGCGCAAGCTCCGGCATCCGTCGCGCTCCAAGAAGCTCCGGAGCTTCCTGGAGTCATGATTTAAGATGGTCGCCGGGCCCATAGCTCAATGGCAGAGCTGCCGGCTCATAACCGGTCAGATCCTGGTTCGAGTCCGGGTGGGCCCACCAATTGGGAGACACCGTGGCTGAGCTTCAGACGCTGATCCACCTGCAGGAATACGACACGAAGATCGCCGCGCTCGAAACCGAGGCGGTGCGGCTGCCCAAGCAGATAGAAACGATCCAGGCCTCCCTGGCCGAGGCGCGGAAGTCGGTGGAGACGGTGAAGGCCCGCGTCGAACAGACCCGCAAGGATCTCCGCGCGAAAGAGAAGGACCTCGACGACATCGCGGCGAAGCGCCAGAAGTCGGAGGCGCGGCTCTGGGAAGTGAAGAACAACACCGAATACTCCGCGGTGCTCGTCGAGATCGAGACCATCAAGAGCCAGAAGGCGCGCATCGAGGAGGAGCTCCTCGGGCTCATGGAGATGCAGGAGCGCCTGGCCGTCGAGGTGCGCGAGGCCGAGGCGCGCCACAAGACCCGGGAGGAGCAGGCGCGCCAGGACGAGGGCGTGGTCCGGAAGAAGCTGGCCGCGGTCGAGGTCGAGCTCACCGGCATTCGCGGCGAGCGCGCCACCCTCGCCGGCGAGCTCCCCCGGAACAACCTCGCCGACTACGAGAAGATCCTCAAAGCGAAGGCCGGTCTCGCCATCGTGTCCGTCAGCACCACCGCCATCTGCGGCGGCTGCCGCGTCACGATGCGGCCGCAGGTGCTCCAGGAGCTGAAGGCCGCCGCCGAGCTGGTGCGCTGCGAGAGCTGCGGCCGCTTCCTCTACTGGCAGGACACACCGTAGACCAGCCCATCGCCCCGGAGATCGTCGTCTACACCGATGGCGCCTGTGCGGGGAATCCCGGGCCCGGGGGCTGGGCCGCCCTCATCCTCGACGCCGGCCAGGAGCGCACCGTGAGCGGCGCCGAGCCGGCGACCACGAATCAACGCATGGAGCTCACCGCCGCGCTCGAGGGTCTCATCGCGATCCCAGGACGACGGCGCATCCGTCTCGTGAGCGACAGCACGTACGTGGTGAATTGCTTCCGCGATCGCTGGTACGCGCGCTGGGAGCAGACCGGATGGCAGAACGCGGGGAAGCGGCCGATCGCCAATCGAGAGCTGTGGGAGCGGCTGCTCGCGGAGCACCGCCGGCACGACGTCACGTGGGTCTGGGTGCGCGGGCACGACGGCGATCCGCTCAACGAGCGGGTGGACCACCTCGCCCGTGCGGCGGTGGCCACCCTCGCCCGTTCGTAAGGCTCACTACTTCTTCTTCTGCTTCGGCTTCTTTTTTTCCTTCCGCATGCCCGTGCCCTTGGCCACGCTCATCACTCCCTTCCCGGTACAACCTCTCGCGATTATAGGCGCGCTATACTGAATGAGCGCCGAAGAAGGCCGGACGGTCGCCGGTCACGGTCACACGTGACGGGAGGAAAGTCCGGGCTCCACAGGGCAGGGTGCTGGCTAACGGCCAGGGGGGGCAACCCCACGGACAGTGCCACAGAAAGCAAACCGCCGACCGTCGCAAGACGGGCGGTAAGGGTGAAACGGTGAGGTAAGAGCTCACCAGCGGCGCGGGTGACCGCGTCGGCTCGGCAAACCCCACCCGGAGCAAGGCCAAATAGGAGAGCCATCGGGTCGCCCGCCCGCGCTCTCGGGTTAGGCCGCTGGAGACGCCGGGTAACCGGCGCCCTAGAGAAATGACCGTCTCCCGGACGAGAGTCCGGAGACAGGACCCGGCTTACAGGTCTTCTTCGGCGCGCTTTTTCGCTTCGCCACACCTCTGCTAGATTCCCCGCAGGAGGTGCGTCCATGAGCGACACGGGCTACAAGATCGCCACGGTGGTGCTGGTCGCGCTGCTCGCCTGCGATTTCATCTGGGTCATTCGCACCGCCCTGAGCGCCACGGGACACTAGGGGTAAATCATCGGGCCGGGAGCCGCGTCTAAGTGATCGGGAGCCCGGAAGCTCC
>JACQCN010000315.1 GCA_016201575.1 Candidatus Rokuibacteriota bacterium
ATGTTGCCGGAGCCGGCCTCGCCCTTGGTGCGGATCATCGCCGCGCCCTCGCCGGTCCGCCGTAGCGCCTCCCCGAGATCGCGGGCCCCGCAGACGAAGGGCACCCGGAAGGCGAACTTGTCGATGTGGAAGTGCTCGTCGGCCGGCGTCAGCACCTCGGACTCGTCGATGAAGTCTACGCCGAGCGCCTCCAGGACCTGGGCCTCGACGAAGTGCCCGATGCGGGCCTTGGCCATCACCGGAATGGACACGGCGGCCTGGATTTCCTTGATCTTCTTCACCGGCGCCATTCGCGCGACGCCGCCGTCGCGCCGGATGTCGGCGGGCACCCGCTCCAGCGCCATCACCGCCGCCGCGCCGGCGTCCTCGGCGATCTTCGCCTGCTCGGCGGTCGTCACGTCCATGATCACGCCGCCCTTGAGCATCTCCGCCAGCCCGATGTGCTTGCGATCGGCGATCCGCAATCCCGTCAGCTCAGTCATGCCTCTCTCCTCCTCGTGTTCGCGTCCGCCTCATACCAGCGGCACCGCCGCCCGCTCGCTTTCCACCCGCTCCCGCGGCCGTCGGCGCGCCTCGCGGATGACGTCGGCCAGGCGCCGGACGCCCTCGTCAATGCGCGAGCCCGGCACCGACGAGAACGAGAGCCGGAGGGTCTCGTCGCCGCCCTGGTCGGCGAAGAAGGCCGGACCCGGCGTGAACGAGACGCCGCGCGCCACCGCCCGGGGCAGGAGCGCGCCGGCGTCCAGGCCGTCCGGCAGCGTGAGCAGCAGCGAGAAGCCGCCACGCGTCTCCGTCCACCGGACGTCGCGGGGCATCCGCTGCGCGAGCGACTCGAGCAGCCGCCGCTGCCGCCGCCCGTACTCCGCGGCGATGCGCCCGAGGTGGCGCTCGAGCAGCCGGCGCTCGCAGAAGTGGTACACCGCGGCCTGGATCAGGGCGCTCGTCTGGATGTCGGCGAGCTGCTTGGCGGCCTCGAGCCGCTCGAGCACGACGCGCGGCGCCACCACCCAGCCGAGCCGCAGCCCCGGGAACAGGATCTTCGAGAACGTGCCGATGTAGACAACGCGGCCCGCGCGGTCGAGCGCCTTGAGCGGGGCCGGGGGCCGCGGGCCGTAGTGCAGGCCGCCGTCGAAGGCGTCCTCCACGATCGCCACCGGCCGGCGCGCGCAGACCTCGAGGAGCCGGCGGCGCGCCTCCGCGCTCATCGTGAGGCCGGTGGGGTTGTGCGCGGTGGGCTGGCAGTAGAAGAGCTTGGGCGCGTGGCGCTCCAGCACCCGCTCGAGGACGTCCACGCGCGGGCCGTCGTCGCCGAGCGGCACCGGCACCAGCCGGGCCCCGAAGGACCGGAAGACCTGCATCGCCCGCGGGTACGTCGGCTGCTCGATGGCCACCGCGTCGCCGGGATCGAGCAGCGTGCGCGCGATGAGATCGAAACCCTGCTGCGAGCCGTTGACGATCAGGATCTCCTCCGGACGCGCCTCGACCCCGGCGCGCAGGAGGTAGCTCGAAAGGAAGCGGCGGAGCGGCGGGTACCCGCCGACCGGGTAGTACTGGAGCAGCTCCTGCCCTTCCTCGCGGATCACGGCGTTGAGCGCGCGCCGGAAGGCGTCGGTCGGGAACATCCCGCTGTCGGGCATGCCGCCGGCGAAGGAGATCAGCCCCTGTGGCGGGCGCGCGGGCAGGGCCGGCGGCCGCTTGCGGGCCGCGTCACCCGCGATGATGTGGGCCGCGCGGGACAGGACCCCGGACCAGTCCACCGCCACCGACTCCCCGGCCGCGGCGGCGGCGCGCGCGGGAACGGGCACCGCCGTCGCCGTCAGGGGGCCCTCCACGAAGGTGCCCTGGCCCACGTGGGCGCGGGCCCGCCCCGCCGCCACCAGCTCGTCGTAGGCCAGCGTGACCGTGGCGCGGTTGACGCCGAGCTCGCGGGCCAGCTCGCGGGTGGCGGGGAGCTTCACGCCGGGCGCGAGCCTGCGCTCCTGGATCAGCCGCTCGAGGTGGGCCTGGATCTGCCGCGCGAGCGGGACCGGGTTCCGGCGGTCGACGGGGATGTGCAACGTCTGCGCCACCCCGCCATTTTCGACCAATTCGTGGCGTTGTAAAGCTCCAATTGGAGCGGTCCGGCGGGCGGCCGCAGGGGCGTGCTATCATCGGCTCGCCGTGGCCAACGGGCACTCCCTGCTGATCCTCGAGTCGACCTGGGACGAGAAAGGCCAGTACCTCCGCCCCGAGATCTCCGTCCACCCGTTCTTCCAGGGGGTGACGGCGGCCATGGCCATCCCCATGGTGTACCGGCAGTTCAACGCCAAGGAAGACCTGCGCCTGCTCCTGCAGGACTTCATCCGTGACCGCCGCTTCGGCTACTGCTATGTCGCCGCCCATGGCGGCGACAGCAAGATCTATGGCATCGGGCGGGAGGAGATCAAGCTCTCGGCGATCATGACCGCCTGCGCCAACGCCGAGGGCAAGGGCTTCATCTTCGGCGCCTGCCGGTTCGTCACGCCGGAGCTGGCCCGCCGCTTCCTGTGGGAGACGCGCGCGCGGTTCCTGGCCGGCTACTCCCACGACGTCGACTGGATCCAGTCGATGCTCGTGGACATCTCCTTCCTCACGTTCCTGTTCCGCGGGTCGGGCCACGACGCCTTCCGGGCGGCCGGCCGGCTCTACGCCGACCACCGGCTCGCGCGCAAGATCGGCTTCACCGTCTACAAGCGCGACCGCGCGGCGCCGGAAGTGCTGGCCACGCTCCGCCGGAACGGCCTCACCCGCTCCTGACGTGCGCGTCGCGCCGATCGCCGGGCTGGCCGTCGTCGTGCTCCCCTCCTTCGCGCTCGCCGCGCAGCTCCACCTCGCCTGGGCGGGCGCGGGCACGGACCGGAACCCGGGCGTGTGGACGATCCGCCTCACGGAGGCGGAGGCGGGGGCCCGCGGCACCTACTCCGTGGACGGCGGCCCGCCGGTCGAGTTCGGGCCCGGCGACACCGAGGTCGCGGTGCCGGCCGCGGTGGGCCCGCACCGCATCGTGGTGACGGGCCCGCTCAACCTGAAGCTCGGCGACACGCGGGTGATCGTCGACGACGACCCGACGCCGCCCCAGGTGACACTGCAATACCGCGGCAAGGGGACGCGCCTGGAGCCGGGCGTGTGGCTGATCACGATCTTCGACCCCGAGAGCCCGCCGGCCACGGGCACCTACCGGATCAACGACAGCCCGCCGGTCTCGCTCCCCGCGGGATCGAGCGTCGTCGCCGTCCCCTACTTCCCCGGGCGGTACACCATCACGGTGACGGC
>JACQCN010000316.1 GCA_016201575.1 Candidatus Rokuibacteriota bacterium
TGGCCTCCTGCTGCCCGCCCTCGCGTCGGCCGTGGCCGCGCTGGTGATCGGCTATCTCTCCATCCGGGTGAGCGGCGTCTACTTCATCATGCTGACGCTCGCGTTCTCGCAGATGCTCTACGCGGCCGCCTTCACCACGTCCTGGCTCGGCGCCTCGGACGGGCTGCCGGGCGTGCCCCGGCCGCGCGTGCCCGCCGTCGACCTGAACGACGCGACGACGTTCCACCTCTACGTGGTCGTCGTCTTCGCCCTCGCGCTGCTGGCGCTCGCGCGCATCGTCCGCTCGCCGTTCGGCCGAGTGCTCCGCGGGATCGACGCCAACGAGCACCGGATGGTGGCGGTGGGCTACGCTGTCGACCGGTTCAAGCTCGTCGCGTTCGTGGTGGCGGGCGCGCTCGGAGGCGTCGCGGGCGCGCTCGAGGCCCAGTTCAACGGCTACGTGTCGCCGGAGATGCTGTTCTGGACCACGTCGGGCCAGGCGCTGCTCATGGTCATCATCGGCGGCGCCGGCACGCTCGTCGGACCCGCGCTCGGCGCCGCCGGATTCATCCTCCTCCAGAGCCTCGTCAGCTCCTGGACGGAGCGCTGGATGCTGATCCTGGGCGCCGTCTTCATCGGCTTCGTGCGCTTCGCTCCCGCGGGCCTCCTCGGCCTTCTGCGCGCGCAGGCGGAGCCGCGGGCGTGAGCTTCCTCAGAGCGGGGCTCCGCCCCCGTTCCGAACCTCCCCCGGGGGTGGCGCCGGCAAAGCCGGCGCTCGAACAGTTGGTCCACATTCGCGAGAGGAGGGCAGTCCGGTGAGCGGCCCGCTCCTGCGCTGCGAGGGAGTGGTCCGGCGCTTCGGCGCCGTCATGGCCCTCAACGGCGTTACGCTCGAGGTCGCGCCGCGGGAGCGGCGGGCGATCATCGGTCCGAACGGCGCGGGCAAGACGACGCTCTTCAACGTGATCACCGGCGAGCTGCCGCTGTCCGCCGGGCGCATCGAGTTCGACGGCCGGCCGATCAGCGGCCTCCCGCCCGACGCCATCGCCCGCCGCGGCACCTCGCGCTCGTTCCAGCGCACCAACCTCTTTTCCGCCCTCTCCGTGCGCGAGAATCTCCGCCTCGCCGCCGCCGCCGGCGCGCCGGGGAACTACCGGCTCTTCGCGCCGCCCGCGCGCCTGCGCTCGAGCCTCGCGGTCGCCGAGGAGGTGGCCGCCGCCGTCGGCCTCGAGCGGCGCCTCGACGAGCCGGCGGGGCGCCTGTCCCACGGCGAGCAGCGCCAGCTCGAGATCGGCGTCGCTCTGGCCACGCGGCCGAAGCTCCTCCTGCTCGACGAGCCCACGGCCGGCATGTCGCCCGACGAGACGCAGCAGATGGCGCGCCTCCTCGCCGGGCTCCCGCGCGCCGTCACGCTCCTGATCATCGAGCACGACATGGACGTCGTGTTCGCGCTCGCGGACCGGGTGACGGTGCTCCACTACGGCGAGGTGCTGGTCGAGGGGCCGCCGGAAGCGGTGCGCGCGGACGCGCGCGTCTACGAGGTCTATCTAGGCACCGCGTGATGCTCGCCGTCGACGCGATCCACACGTACTACGGCGAGAGCCACGTGCTGCGCGGCGCGAGCCTCCGCGTCGGGGCGGGCGAGGCCGTGGCGCTCCTCGGCCGGAACGGCGCGGGGAAGACGACGCTGGTGCGCAGCATCGTCGGCTTCACGCCCCCGCGCGCGGGGCGCATCGTGTTCGGCGGCGCCCCGATCCACCGGCTCCCGGCCCACCGGGTGGCGCGGCTCGGGATCGGTCTCGTGCCCCAGGGACGCCGGATCTTCGCGCCGCTCACGGTGACCGAGAACCTGGTCTTCGCCGAGCGGCCTGCGGGCGATGGCTGGACGCGCGAGCGCGTGTACGAGGTGTTCCCCCGGCTCCGCGAGCGCGGGGGGCAGGGGGGCGGCTCGCTCTCGGGCGGCGAGCAGCAGATGCTGGCGATCGGGCGCGCGCTCCTCACGAACCCGCGCCTGCTCGTGCTCGACGAGCCCTCCGAGGGCCTGGCGCCCCTGATCGTGCGCGAACTGGGCCACGTGCTGGTCCGGCTCAAGGCCGAGGGCCTCGGGATGCTGCTGGTCGAGCAGAACGTGCCCTTGGCCCTGCGCGTCGCCGACCGCGTCTACGTGATGAGCAAGGGCGAGATCGTCTACGAGGGCACGCCCGCGGTGCTCGACGCCAACGAGGACGTCAAGCGCCGCTACCTCGGCATCGCCTAGCGGGCCGATCGGCAACCCGGCGAACGACTCCAGCGGCCGGATCGACAGTCAGGGCGTGGCGCCGACGGCGCCGGCGACTTGCCGCCACGAGCGCCGCCCCGGGAACCAGCGGCGGAGATGCGACGCGCCGCTTGCGGCGCCCCGCCGGCGCGAGGTATCGTCGAGCCCCGCGCTGAACAAAAGGGGACGCCGGCATGCTCGTCGCGAACCTTATTCTCAGCGGGAGGCTCGCTACTACGCGCTCGGTCAGACCCTTGAGGCCCGGCGCGAACGTTTACGGAGAGCGAATTCAGTGAACCATAGCGAAATCGTGAGCTTCCTCTGGAACGTCGCAGACCTTATCCGCGACACCTTCAAGCGGGGCAAGTACCAGGACGTCATCCTCCCGCTCACGGTCCTGCGGCGCCTCGACTGCGTGCTGGCCCCCACCAAGGAGAAGGTGCTGGGCAAGCAGGCCGAGCTGCGCGGCAAGAAGCTCGAGAACCTCGACCCGCAGCTCCGCAAGGTCTCCGGCTTCGCGTTCTACAACACGTCCCGCTACGACTTCGAGAAGCTCCTCGCCGACGCTCCCCACCTGGCCGCGAACCTGCGCAACTACATCGCCGGCTTCAGTCCCAACATGCGCGAGGTGCTCGAGAAGTTCGACTTCGACAACACCGTCAGCAAGCTCGACGAAGCGGGGCTTCTCTTCCAGGTGCTCGAGCGCTTCAAGAACGTCGACCTGCACCCGGACAAGATCGACAACCCGACCATGGGCACGATCTTCGAGGAGCTGCTGCGCAAGTTCAACGAGGCGCTGAACGAGAACCCCGGCGAGCACTTCACGCCGCGCGACGTCGTGCACCTGATGGTGGATCTGATGCTGGCGGGCGACGAAGCCCGCATCCGCTCGAAGGGCGTGGTCCGGACCGTCTACGACCCATGCTGCGGATCCGGCGGGATGCTGATGATCACGAAAGAGCACATCACGGTCGGCCTCCGCAAGAACGGGGACATCATCCGTCCACCGATCAACCGTGCCGCGGAGATCCACCTCTTCGGCCAGGAGGTGAACCCCGAGACGTGGGCGGTCTCGAAGTCCGATCTCTTCATGAAGGATCCGACGGGCCGTGACGCGGACA
>JACQCN010000317.1 GCA_016201575.1 Candidatus Rokuibacteriota bacterium
CGCGTGGGGCACGCCGAAAACGTCGAGGAGCGGCTCGGCGAAGCGCACCATCGAGTGCCGCGAATCCTTCAGGGCCTTGTCCTTCTCGCGGCTGAGCAGGCCGATCATGTAAAAGGTGGGGATCTTGCCGTCCATGGCCACGCCGCGCAGCGTATTCACGGAGGCGTAGAGACCGGCGTGCTGGATCATGACCACCACGGCCTCCCCGCCCATGTAGAGGCCGGCGGCGATGGCGTTGGCCTCGTCCTCGGTGGAGCACGTGAGGACCTTGATCGACTGTTCCTTGTCGAGGGCGGCGAGCACGCTCTTCTGGTGCGTGTCGGGCACGCTGAGGATCCAGCCGAGGTGATCCGGGCGCGGCCGGCCGTGGCCCTCGGCGGCGAGGGCCGCGCGGGCCTCGCGGAAGGTGTCCTTGAGCGTGTCGATGATGAGCGGCGCGGGGATGGATTCCGGCATGTCTTCCTCCCAGAGACGGCCCGCATATGGTACTCGAAATCGGGTTATCCTAGCCGAAATCGGCTTCAAGAAAGGATCACCGATGCGAACTCTCGTCACGTGCACGTTCGTTCTCCTGCTGGCGGGCGCCGCCCTCGCCGCCGACGGGCCCGAGCTCAAGACCGAGGAGGACAAGACGCTCTACGCGCTCGGCCAGGCCCTGAGCCGGAGCCTCGGCTCGTTCAGCCTGACCGAGGCCGAGCTGGCCCAGGTGGAGGCGGGCCTGGCCGACGGCGTCCTGCACCGTGACTCGAAGGTCGACATGGACACGTACGGGCCGAAGATCAAGGAGATGCAGCAGGCCCGGCTGTCCGCGGCGGCGGCGCTCGAGAAGAAGGCCGGGCAGGCCTTCCTGGACAAGGCGGCCGGCGAGACGGGCTCGACCAAGACGGACTCCGGCGTGATCATCACGCCGATCAAGCCGGGCACCGGCGACGCGCCGAAGACCACCGACAAGGTGAAGGTCCACTACACGGGCACGCTCACCGACGGCACGGTCTTCGACAGCTCGGTCCAGCGCGGCGAGCCGGTCACCTTCGGGCTCAACCAGGTGATCCCCTGCTGGACGGAAGGCCTGCAGCACATGAAGGTGGGCAGCAAGACCCGGCTCGTGTGCCCGCCCAGCACGGCGTACGGGGACCGCGGCGCGCCGCCGGTCATCAAGCCGGGCGCGACGCTCGTCTTCGAGGTGGAGCTGCTCGAGATCGTGAAGTAGCCGGGATGGGCGACCGCGGAATCCTCTTCGACCACATCGCGATCGCCGTGGAGCGGATGGCCGACACGCCGGCGGTTCTCGTCGGCGCTCTCGGCGGCGTCCCCGACTCCGGCGCCCCGTCCCGGATGTTCAACTGGGGCTGCAGGCGCTTCGCGGGCGGCGGCCGCCTCGAGATCATCGAGCCGCGCGGCGCCGACGGCTTCCTCCACCGCTTCCTCGCCCAGCGCGGTCCCGGCATCCACCACGTCACGTTCAGGGTGCCGGACCTGAGCGCGGTGTGCGCGCGCGCCGAGGCCCACGGCTACAAGATTGTCGGCTACGACGACTCGCACCCGGGCTGGAAGGAAGCCTTCCTCCATCCCAAGCAGGCGCTGGGGATCGTGGTGCAGATGGCGCAGTCCGCGGACGCCGCGAACCCCTCTCGCTGGCAGCCGCCGGCGGGACCCGCGAACGCGCCGACGCCGGCGACGGTCCTCGGGCTCCGCATGCGCGCGCGGTCGCTCGAGCGCGCGCGGACCCAGTGGGAGCTGGTGCTCGAGGGCGAGGCCGCCGAGGGCACGGCGGGCGAGGTGATCTACCGCTGGCCGGGCTCGCCCATGCGACTGGCCGTCGAGGTCGATCCCGCCGCGGAGGAAGGACCGATCGGCATCGAGCTCGAGGCCCCGGCCCCGATCGCGTTCCCCGCGGCGGCCCACCCCGCGTTGTGCGCCGCCTTCCTCCCGCGCGTCTCCCGCTAACCTGCATGATTCACGAACGGTAGTCGCGGGTGGCGGGCGGGCCCTGTCGCAGGGTGCCGCCCCCGCGGGGCCGGCTCCGTCACCCACTCGCCCGAACGCCGCGCGGCGCGCGGCGGACGGGACGAGGGGGGCC
>JACQCN010000352.1 GCA_016201575.1 Candidatus Rokuibacteriota bacterium
GCCGACGGCGGCCGCCAGCACGAGCAGGACGGCGCCGGCCGCCCGCGCGTGCTCCCGTGCTCGCGTGGCCATGACGCGACCGTATGCCCGACGCCCGCGGCGCGTCAAGAATTTCGCGCCACGGCCGAGGTCGCGACCGATCACCGCCCCACGCGTGGATCCCCGCCGGCGCCGTCGTCGCCACGCTGCCGCCGCCGGCGCCCCGGTGAGCCCTCCGTCCCGTCGAACGGTCCGGCCGCCGCGCGGCGCCGGACCGCTTCGCGTCCGTTGCCGGACCTGCGCGCGCCGCCGGCGTGCTATGTTCGTCTCCACCGCATCCGGCCCGGCCGCGCTGCACGCCCGAGCCCGCTTCGTCCCAGGAGGACGCATGCGCCAGGTCTGGATCCCGAGGATCGGAGGCCCCGAGGTGCTCGAGGTCCGCGAGGCGCCCGATCCGGTCGCGGGCCCGGGCGAGGTACGGATCCGGGTGGCGGCGGCCGGGATCAACTTCGCCGACGTGCTGGCGCGGATGGGGCTCTACCCCGACGCCCCGAAGCTCCCGGCCGTCGTCGGCTACGAGGTGGCGGGCCGGATCGACGGCGTGGGAACGGGCGTCGACGGCCTGCCGGACGGCACGCGCGTCCTCGCGCTCACGCGCTTCGGCGGCTACAGCGACGTGGTCGTCGCGCCGGCGGCGCTGGTGGCGCCCGTTCCCGAGCGCCTCTCCCTCGAGCAGGCCGCCGCGCTCCCGGTCAACTACCTCACGGCCTGGCTGATGCTCGTGCACCTCGGCAACGTGCGCGCGGGCGAGCGCGTGCTCGTGCACGCCGCCGCGGGAGGCGTCGGGCAGGCGGCGATCCAGATCTGCCGCTGGCGGGGCGCCCAGGTGATCGGCACGGCGAGCGCGACCAAGCACGCCCGGCTCGCGGAGATGGGCGTCGCCCACGCGATCGACTACCGGACGCGCGACTTCGAGGCCGAGGTGCGGCGGATCACGAGCGGCCGCGGCGTCGACGTGGCGCTCGACGCCGTCGGCGGCCGCTCGTTCGCCGGGAGCTACCGCTGCCTGGCCCCGCTCGGCCGCCTGTTCGTGTTCGGCGCCTCGAGCGTCGCCCCCGGGCGCCGGCGGCGCCTCCTCGGCGCGGCGGCGCCGGTCCTCACGATGCCGAGCTTCAAGCCGCTCCGGCTCATGCGCGACAACCGCGGCGTCTTCGGCGTCAACGTGGGGCACCTCTGGGGCGAGGGGCCCCGGCTCGCCGCGATGCTCGGCGAGATCGTCCGCCTCGCGGGCGGCGGCGTCTTCGACCCGGTCGTCGACCGCGCCTTCCCCTTCGCCGCCGCTGGCGAGGCCCACGGGTACATCCAGGCGAGGAAGAACTTCGGCAAGGTGCTGCTGGTGCCGGACGGAACGCCGGCCGCCGCGCGGCGCTGAGAGAGAGGACGCGATGGAGAAGATCTGGAGAGCGCACTGGCCGGCGGGCATCGACGAAGCGGGGATCCGCCTTCCGACCGACCCGCTCCCCGTCGTCCTGAAGCGCCAGGCCCGGCGGGTGCCCCGCAAGCCCGCGCTGATCTTCTACGGCCGCGAAGTCACATTCGCCGAGCTGGCCGAGGCCAGCGACCGGTTCGCCGGCTGGCTCCGCGCGCGGGGGATCCGGCCGGGCGACCGCGTCGCGATCTTCCTGGAGAACTGCCCGCAGTTCGCCATCGCCTACTACGGCGCCCTCCGGGCCGGGGCCGTCAACGTGTGCCTGAACCCTATGCACAAGGCCATCGAGCTGCGGCACGAGTTCGAGGACTCGGGCGCGCGCGTGCTCGTCACCTCCGACCAGGGCTGGGAGGTGGTGAAGCCGATCCGGGCCGAGACGCCGCTGGAGGCCGTGGCCGTCACCGCCTACCGCGACTTCGTCCCGGCGGCTCCGACCCTCCCGGTGCCGCCCTCGTTCCTGGAGCCCGCGGCCGACCGCGCGGGGGTCGAGGACTTCGCCACGCTTCTCGCGAAGTCGGCGCCGCTGGCCGCCGCGGAGCCGCGCGCCCTGGACGACACCGCGCTCCTCCAGTACACCTCGGGCACCACCGGCGTGCCCAAGGGCGCCGAGATCACCCACGGCAACATCGTGGCCAACTGCGAGCTGCAGCGGCTGTTCATCGCCGTGAGCGAGACCGACGTGCCGCTCGGCGTGCTCCCGTGGTTTCACATCACCGGCATGGAATGCCAGATGAACATGATGGCCTACACGGGCGCCACGCTGGTCGCGCTCGGCCGCTTCGACCTCGCCACGTGCCTGGAGGCCATCCAGCGCTACCGCTGCACGCTGACCACGCTGATCGCCACCATCAACGTGGCCATCGTGAACTGGCCGAAGACCCGGGACTACGACCTCTCCTCGCTCCGCGCCTGCTTCTCGGGCGGGGCGCCCGTGCCCGCCGAGATCGCGCGGCGCTGGGAGGCGCTCACGGGCTACCAGCTGATCGAGGGCTACGGGCTCAGCGAGACCACCGCCCCCACCCACGTCAACCCGCCGCACCGGCCCAAGTACGGCACCGTCGGCGTGCCGCTCCCGCTCACGGACGCGAAGATCGTGAGCCTGGAGGACGGGGTGACCGAGCTCAAGACGGGCGAGTCGGGTGAGATCGTCGTGCGCGGACCGATGGTCATGAAGGGCTACTGGCGCCGGCCCGAGGCGACGGCGGAGGCGATCCGCGACGGCTGGCTCCACACGGGCGACATCGGGCGCGTGGACGAGGAGGGCTACTTCAGGATCGAGGAGCGCAAGAAGGACATGATCAAGGCCTCGGGCTTCAGCGTCTTCCCCGCGGAGGTGGAGGCCATCATGTACCGGCACCTCGCCATCGCCGAGGTCGGCGTCGTCGGCGTCCCCGACCCCTACCGGGGCGAGGACGTGATGGGGTTCGTGGTGCTCAAGCCCGACGCCCGGGGCACGGTCACCGAGGGGGACCTCGTCGAGTGGTGCCGCGCGGAGATGTCGGTCTACAAGGCGCCGCGCACGATCCGCTTCGTCGACGCGCTGCCCAAGACCGCCTCGGGCAAGATCCTCAAGCGCGCGCTCCGGGAGCAGGCGCGCGCGGCCACTCCGGCTACCTGAGCGGGGCGGGCGGCGACCCCGCCGGCCGCGCCAGCCGGGCCACCGCCTCCGCCAGCGCCAGCGGATCGACCGGCTTCGGGAGGTGCGCCTGGAAACCCGACTCCGGCGCGCGCGCCCTCGGACTCACACTGGTCCGAGCACCGGCTAAGCCGGCGCAACGATCCTGGGGGGATGCTCGAAGGGGGCCGTCGAAGCCCCCCTTCGAGGAACTACGGCGTGGGCGGGGTGCCGTCGAGGACGTCGCGGACGCGGTGCGCGAGGGCGTCGGCGGAGAACGGCTTCTTGAGGAGCGCCGTCGTCGGCGCGAACATGCTCCGCCGGATCATGTCCTCGTCGATGTAGCCCGAGGTGTAGAGCACCTTCACCTCGGGACGCGTCCGCGAGAGCCGCACCGCCAGCTCGCGGCCGCTCATCTGCGGCATCACGACGTCGGTGAGGAGCAGGTGGATCGGCCCCGGATGCCGGGAGGCGACGCGCAGGGCGTCGGGGCCGGTGGGCGCCTCCAGCACACCTCCTCGACGCGCGGCAGGTAGATCGTGAAGACGGTGCCGCGGCCGGGCTCGCTCTCGACCCCGATGTAGCCGTCATGCTGCTTCACGATGCCGTAGGCCGTCGAGAGCCCGAGGCCGGTGCCCTTGCCCTGCTCCTTGGTCGTGAAGAACGGCTCGAAGATGTGGGCCTGCACCTCGGCACTCATCCCGCAGCCCGTATCGGTCACCTCGAGCATCACGTGCGCGCCCGGGCGGGAGCCGGGATGGCCGCGGACGAAGAGGTCGTCGAGGCCGATGTCGCCGGTGCGGATCGTGAGGGTGCCGCCCTCGGGCATGGCGTCGCGGGCGTTGACGACGAGGTTCATGATCACCTGCTCGACCTGGGCGGGGTCGGCCTTGACGCGCCCCACCCCGAGGGCGGCGTCGATCACCAGGTCGATGTGCTCGCCGATCAGCCGCTGGAGCATCGTCCCCATCCCGGCCACCACCGCGCTCAGGTCCAGCACGCGCGGCTGGAGCAC
>JACQCN010000353.1 GCA_016201575.1 Candidatus Rokuibacteriota bacterium
GGTGGCCGGGCTGGCACTGGATGTTGGCGTTCAGCTCGACGAGGCTGCCCCGGGCGAGCCGGAGCCGCATGCGGACGGCGTTGTTGCTGACCACGCCCTCGGGCATCACCTCGAGCTGGCGGTCGCCGGGAACCGCCCACCGCTGCAGCGTGCCGATGGGCACCTCGGCGCGGTAGCGCTCGAGCGTCGTGTACTCCTTGTAGCGGAACAGCTCCCGGAGCCGGGCGAGGATCCGGCTCAGGTGCTCGTCCTCCACCTCCGGCGCCTGGCCCGCCACCAGGGTCTCGGTGGCGAGGAGGATGCGGGCGCCGAAGCGCACGGCCTGCTGCGCGTGCGCCGGCAGGGCGCCGACCGCGAGCAGCAGGGCCACGAGGAGAAGCAGGAAGGGCTTGAGCAGCTCCCGGAGCCGCTTACGCGCGTTGTGCAGTCGCGACATCACCGTTCCCAGCGGGATGTTCAGCACCTCGGCGATCTCTCGGTACGAGAGGCCTTCCACGTCGCTCAACATGATAATGGTGCGGAAATTCGGCGGCAACGCGTCGAGCAGGCGCGTGATCCGCCGGCGCTGCTCGCGCCGCGCCGCCTCCTCGTCCGGGCCCGCCGCGTCATCGGGCAACGCGGCCGCCCACTCGTTCTCCGGCACGGGCTCCGTGCCGAAGGCGCGGCCGCGCGCCGCCCGCTGCCGCACCCGGTCGGTGGCGAGGTTTACCACGATGCGGAACAGCCACGTGTAGAACGCAGACTGCCCCCGGAAATTGGGGAGCGACTGGTAAGCCCGGATGAATGCTTCCTGGACGACATCCCACGCCTCTTCGCGATCGCGAACGATCTGGTAGGCCAGCCGCCACACCCGCTGCCGGTACTTCTCGACGAGCGGCTCGAACGCGGAGACGTCGCCCGCCTGGCAGCGCCGGATGAGTGCCTGATCGTCCTGGTCCACGGGGTCTCACCGTTCGCCCCGCGGCCTCACGGATATGACGCGGGGGTACCCTGCTACATTCAGCGGCCGAGCAACGCGTCGATACCGAGGAGGTAGCTCGCCGCGCCGAAGCCGGAGATCTGCCCGCGCGCGACCGGCGCGATCACCGAGTGGCGGCGGAACTCCTCGCGCCCGTGGACATTGGAGAGGTGCACCTCGACCACCGGCAGCCGGATGGAGGCCACGGCGTCGCGGAGGGCGATGGAGTAGTGGGTCAGCGCCCCCGGGTTCATGACAACGCCCGCGAAGCCCTGGCGCTCGGCGGCCTGGAGCCAGTCGATGAGCTGGCCCTCGGAGTTGGACTGGCGGCACTCCGCCCGGACGCCCCGGCTCCTCGCGTGGCGCTCGATCGCGCGGTCGAGCTCGGCGAGCGTGGAGCGGCCGTAGACGTCCGGCTCGCGCGTGCCGAGGAGATTGAGGTTGGGGCCGTGGAGGACAAGGATCGCGCGGGCCTTCGCCATGGCGCCACAGCATACACCGCGGCCTTCGGCCCCGGCAATAATCCCGGCCTCTTGCGGCGCACGCGCCCCGCCCGCCGTGGCCCGCGCCAGGGTGTGCTAACATACTTTTCGGAAACACTTCATGGCGATCTCTGCGGGAACCCGGCCCCTGGGCCAAATCCTCCTCGACGCCGGCCTCACCACTCCCGAAACGCTCGAGCGGGCCCTCGCGCGCATCGCCGGCACGGGCGAGCGGGTGGGCGAGGCGCTGGTGGCGATGGGCGTGCTCGCCGGCGACGACGTGCTGCGGGCCCTCGCCCTCCAGCACGACCTCGCCTACCTCGCGCGGGACGAGCTGCCGACGACGCTGCCGATCATCAAGAACCTCTCCCCGCAGTACCTCCGGCAGTACCGGGTGTGCCCGGTGACGATCGAGGGCAACGTCCTCACCGTCGCCACCTCCGATCCCACCAACCTGCTGCTGTTCGACGACCTGCGGCAGAACCTGGCGATGCAGATCAAGGCGGTGGTCAGCCCCGGGGACGCGATCCTGGAGGCCATCGAGCGGACGTACGCGGGGGCGGCGACGCCGCTGCAGCGGCTGGTGGAGGGCATCGACGACGCGGGCAC
>JACQCN010000354.1 GCA_016201575.1 Candidatus Rokuibacteriota bacterium
AGCGCGGGTCGGCCTGACTGTCGCCGGCCCAGACTGGCCCCCGGAGCCGCGTCAGCTCACCGGTGATTGGGTGCTCGAACGGCGCGCGGGCGAAGCGCTCGAGCAGATCCTTCGGCCCCCGGTAGCCTGCGAGCGGGACGTGCCGGTCGCGCTCCGGGCTCGGCCCCCAGGCCCCGCCCATGTCGGCGCCGAGCGCGCGCACCATTTCCCGCGTCGTCCGCCGCGCGACCTCGGTGACGTCGAGCCCCGCGCCGATGGCGCGTCGGGCTCGCGGGCGCGGGCCGCCAGCGCCTGCTCGAGCCGCTCCACCCGCTCGCGAAGCTCCGCCTCCCGGCCGCGCCAGGGCAGCTTCATTCAGTAGCTGCGGGGCAGGCCGAGCACGCGTTCCGAGAGGTAGTTGAGGACCATCTGCTGGGAGATGGGCGCGATCTTGTAGAGCCGCACCTCGCGCCAGAGGCGCTCGACGTGGAACTCCTTGGCGTAGCCGAAGCCGCCGAGCGTCTGGAGCGCGACGTCGCAGGCCTCGAAGCCGGCCTCGGCGCCGAGGAGCTTGGCGGTGTTCGCCTCGGCGCCGCACGGCCGCCCGTGGTCGAAGAGCCAGGCCGCCTTCCAGCACATCGCGTCGGCGGCCTCCAGCTTCGCCCAGGCGGCGGCCAGCGGGTGGGCGATCGCCTGGTTCTGGCCGATCGGCCGCTCGAACACGACCCGCTCGCGGGCGTAGGGGACGGCCCGGTCGAGCGCGGACCGGCCGATCCCGACCGCCTCGATCCCCGTCATGATGCGCTCGGGGTTGAGCGAGTCGAGGAGGTGGTAGAAGCCCCGGCCGACCTCCCCGACCACGTTCTCGGCGGGGATCTCGAGGCCGTCGATGAAGATCTCGTTGGAGTCGACGGCGGCGCGCCCGAGCTTCTCGATCTCGCGCACGGTGATGCGGGCGCGGTCGAACTCGGCGAAGAAGAGCGTGAGCCCGCGGAAGGGCGCGGCCGGGTCGCGGGGCGCGGTGCGCGCGAGCAGCAGGATGTGGGTGGCCTGCCGGGCGTTGGTGTTCCAGACCTTGCGGCCGTTGACGACGAAGCGGTCGCCGTGCCGCTCGGCCCGCGTCTGGATCCGCGAGGTGTCGCTGCCCGCGTTCGACTCCGTCACGCCGAACGACATCACGATCTCGCCGGTGGCGATCCGGGGCAGGTAGCGCTCCTTGAGCCCGGCGCTGCCGTGCTTCACGAGCGGCAGCGGCGGGAAGAGGTAGAAGTGGATCGGCGAGGCCCCCGAGGTCCCGGCGCCGGCGGCGCAGATCTCGTGCAGCAGGATCGCGGCCTCGGTCACCCCGAGGCCGGAGCCGCCGTACTCCTCCGGGACGATCATCCCGAGCCAGCCGCCGGCCGCGAAGGCCCGCACGAACTCCCAGGGGTACTCGGCCTTCCGGTCCTTCTGGAGCCAGTAGTCGGCCGGGAAGCTCCGGGCGAGCGTCGCCACCTCCTTGCGGATCAGCTCCTGCGGCTCGGTCAGCGTGAAGTCCATGGCGGCTCCTGATTCGCGGCGGCTCCTGATTCGGGTATACCCGTGATTCTACTCGATGTCTCGAGGACGCCGGTACACGGCGGCCGCCGGGGGTCGAATCGGAGGGGGGCCTCGACGGCCCCCTCAGAGGTCCCGACACGCCCCCCCCTCCGCCCGGGGTGGCCGGGCGGCCACCACTTCGTGGCCACCTGGGGGTTGGCCCGCTCCGCTGGCTCCGGTATACGAGCGCTCATGGCGGCCCCCCTCGTCGAGCTGCGCGACGTCAGCCTCGGGTACGGCAACGAGACCATCCTCGACGACCTGACCTTCGACGTCGAGCGCAGCGACTTCCTGGCCCTCGTGGGCCCCAACGGCGCTGGCAAGACGACCCTCCTGCGCGCCATCGGCGGCATCCTCGCCCCCGTCCACGGGCGGGTCGTCCGCCACGGCGGTGTGACGATCGGCTACGTGCCCCAGGAGCGGGAGCTCGACCCGGTGTTCCCGCTCTCGGCCATCGACGTCGTCCTGCAGGGGCGCATCGCGCGGCTCGGACCCTGGCGGCGGCCGGGCGCCGCCGACCTCGAGGTCGCGCGCCGGGCGATGGCCCATGCCGGCGTCACCGCGCTCGAGCCTGCGCCGTTCCGTGAGCTGTCGGGCGGCCAGAAGCAGCGCGTGCTGATCGCGCGCGCCCTGGCCGCGGAGCCCGCCCTCATGGTGCTCGACGAGCCCACCAGCGGCACCGACCCGGCCTCCGAGCGCGCGATCATGGACCTGCTCCGCCGCCTGCACGAGGCCGGCCACCTCACGATCGTGATGGCCACCCACAACCTCGGCCTGGTCGGCAACTACGCCCGGCGCATCGCGCTCGTCGATCGCGAGCGCCGCCTGTTCCGGCTGGGCGTCGCGGGCGAGATCCTCACCGACGACGTCCTGACGCGCCTGTACGGGCGGGAGATCCGGGTCCGCCAGGTGGACGGCTGGCGGACGATCTTCGCGGGAGGCACGGCATGAGGATGGCACCGGCAAAGCCGGCGCTCGAACAGGCGGCGCTCAGTCACGAGAGGAAGCGGAGTCGAGTGACGGTCGCCGTGCACGGCCGGCGCCTCGCGCGGCTCCTGGCGGTCGTCAGTCGCGAGAGGAGGGGAGTCGAGTGATCGAGCTCCTGGAGCAGACGTTTTTCCAGCACGCCCTCGCCGCGGGGACGCTCGTCGCCATCAGCTGCTCCTTGGTGGGCGTGTACGTCCTCCTCAAGCGCATCGTGTTCCTCGGGATCGCGCTGGCCCAGATCGCCTCGGCGGGCGTGGCCCTGGCCCTCCTGCTCGGGTGGGACCCGCTGCTCACCGCGCTGGCGGCGAGCCTCGCCGGCGCCGTCGGCTTCTCGCAGATCCGGTGGCGGGGCCGGGCGCCGATCGAGGGCGTGCTCGGGATCAGCTACGTGCTGGCCGCCGCCCTCGGCACCGTGTTCATCGCCAAGAACCCCGTGGGCGAGGCGCGGGCGCTCAGCGTGCTGTTCGGCAACATCCTGTCGGTGCCCCGGCACGAGCTGGTCGCGCTGGCCCTCGTGACGGCCGCCGTCACGCTCGTCCACCTGCAGTTCCGCAAGGAGTTCGTCTTCGTCTCCTTCGACTTCGAGACCGCGGCCGCCCACGGCGTGCGCGCGCGGCTCTGGAACCTGCTCCTGTACCTCACGCTCGGCGTGGCCATCGCTTTCGCGATCCGCAGCTCGGGCGTCCTCGTCACCTTCGCCCTGCTCGTGGTGCCCTCGATGGGGGCGCGGCTCCTCACGGCGAGCGTGGGCGGGATGATCGCGGCGGCGGTCGGCCTCGCCGTCTGCTCGATCCCGGTCGGCCTCGCCGTCGCCTTCAGCCTCGACCTGCCCACCGGCGCCACCATCTCGCTGACGGTGGCGCTGCTCGTCGGCCTCGCCCTCCTGGCGCGGGTGCTCGCCCGCTCGCTGCTGCGGCCGACCGTGGTGGCGGGCTTGGTGGCGCTGCTCGCGCTCGCCTCGCCCGCCCTCGCCCAGAAGCCGGCGGGCGTCGACGCCGAGCTCAAGGCGCTGCGCGAGGCGGTGAACGACCTGAAGAAGATCGTGACCGAGCAGCAGCGCGTGATCCAGGAGCTGCAGCAGAGCCGGTCCGCCGCCCCCGCCCCGCCCGCGCCGGCGGCGCCCGGCCCGGCGCCGGCGCCGTCGGCGCTGCAGCTCACCTCGCCCGAGGAGACGCCGCCGGCGCCGCCGACGGTGCCGGTCGAGCGCGGGTCGATCGAGCGACGGGGCCTGCCGCCGTACCTCGCCTACCTCCCCGAGGTCCGGGTGGAAGGCAACTTCATCTACAACAAGACGTTCGGGGACCGGCGCCAGCTCGAGCTGCAGCTCGGCGAGGACGACGGCGGCTTCATCCGGCGCGACCTGCTGACCATCAAGGAGGTGCAGCTCGGGCTCCGGTCGGCGATCGACCCCTTCGCCCGCTTCGAGGCGACCATCGAGGCCGAGCAGAACTCGCGCGGCGACTTCGACCTCGACGTCGAGGAGGCCTTCCTCACCTCCCGCTCCCTCCCCGGCCGGCTGGCGCTGAAGGTCGGGAGGTTCCGCACGAGCTTCGGCGAGTTCAACGACTCGGGGCCGGAAGAGATCCCGGAGATCACCTCGCCCAACGTCATCGTCAACCTGTTCGGGCGCGACGGGGCCGGCTGGCTCGACACCGGCGTCCTCGTGGACCGCATCTTCGGGATCACCGACGACCAGTCCGTCACGCTCTCCGGCGCGGTCTTCAACGGCGACAACGAGCTCTTCCTGGGCGGCCACGCCGGCGTGGCGCGCCACCCGGCCTGGTACGGGCGGTTCCAGCACTTCATCGAGCTGGGGCCGCTGACGGGACTCGAGTGGGGATTCGGGTACGCGGAGGGCCGCACGGTCGACGACCTGGGCCGCACGGACCTCCATGAGCGGCTCGTCAACTCGCACTTCAAGTTCCGCTACAAGGAGCCGGTGCTCGCGCTCTACCGCGGCTTCAACCTGCTCGCCGAGTTCTTCTACAGCTGGCGCGACAACCGGAGCACCCAGGCGGTGACCGTCCACGACGCGGACACCAGCAAGGACGTCACGATCGAGCGCCTCCGCCTCGACACCCTGAACCGCTACGGGCTCTACGCCCTGGCCGAGGCCCAGGTGGCGCGCAACTGGTCGGTGGGCGGGCGCTTCGACTACTCGCAGCTGCCCGACCGCGAGCGGGTCAACGGGAGCATCCCGTCCGAGACCGCCGGGTCCCTGATCATCAGCTTCCGGCCGAGCCGCTTCCTCACGCTGCGCACCCAGTACACGCACACCGCCCGCAACTTCGCGGTCGACTCCGACGAGATCTATCTACAGGCCCTGTTCAAGCTCGGCTTCGAGCGGCCGGGGCCCTTCTAGCGTGCATTATTCGCGAACGGCGACGGCGCGGCCGGGCGGGTGGCGCAGGGTGCAGCCCCCGCGGGGCCGCGCGCAGTGGGCCCCCCTCGTCTCGTCCGCCGCGCGCAGCGCGACGTTCGGGCGAGTGGGTGACGGAGCCGGACCCGCGGGGGCTGCACCGTGCGCCAGGACCCGCCCGCCACACGCGACTACCGTTCGTGAATAATGCTGACTAGGAGCCGCCCCATGAACCGTGCGTCCCGCCGGCTGCTCACGCTGCTCGCCCTGGTCGCCGCCCTCGCGACGGCCGGGATCGCCGAGGCCCGAATCGTCAAGGTCGTCACCAGCTCGACCGACTTCGCGTCGATCGCGCGGGAGATCGGCCGGGACCGGGTCCAGGCTTACAGCTTCTTCCACGGGTACCAGGAGCCCGAGATCTGGGTGGAGGACGTGTTCCCGAGCTGGATCGTCCGCACGAGCCAGGCCGACGCGCTCCTCCGCATCGGCCTCTCCGCCGACATCTGGATGGACACGGTGATCGAGGGCGCGCAGAACCCGCGGGTGGCGCCCGACGGCGCGGGCTACGTCGACGGCTCGCGGGGAATCTCGGTGATCGAGGTGCCGGCGGGCGCCACCGACCGCTCGCTCGGCGAGATCCACATCCAGGGCAACCCGCACTACCTGCTCGACCCCGTCAACGCGAAGATCGTCGCCGACAACATCCTGCAGGGGCTGGAGCGGGCGGCGCCGGACGACGCGGAGTTCTTCCGGAAGAACGCCCGCGACTTCCGCGCGCGCCTCGACGCGGCGCTGCCCCGGTGGGAGCAGGCCGCCCGCGGGCTCCGGGGCAAGAAGCTGGCCGCCTACCACAAGACGTGGTCGTACCTGGCGCGGCGCTACGGCCTCGTCGTCGTCGGCTACTGCGAGCCCAAGCCCGGCATCGAGCCCTCGCCCGCCGACGTGCGGCGGCTGACCGACACGATGGCGCGGGAGGGCGCGCGGCTCATCATCCACGCGCCCGTCGAGAGCCCCCGGATCCCCGAGGCGGTGGCGCGCGAGGTGCAGCGCCGTGCCGGGCAGCCGGTGAAGGTGATGAAGCTCCCGGCGCACGTCGGAGGCGTGCCCGAGGCCAAGGACTACTTCGCCCTGATCGACTACCTGATCGCCACGCTCTCCGAGTCGCTCGCCGGCACCTGACGGTCTTTGGCACGGGGAAACGGGTCCCCGTGCCACCGCGGCGCGGGCCGGGCCGCGCGGTTCCTCGCGTGATAAGGAGTTCCGGCCCGCTCGCGGCCTGGCACCCTCGTTGCTTGGCTGACACGGTCATGACTCCCGGTCCTACCGATCCGGGTCGGCAGCCCTATGCGTACGAGCCGGCGCCCGACACCCCGGGGACGATTCTCGTCGTCGACGACGAGCCCGAGATCCGGAGCCTCCTGAGCGACCGCTTCACGCGGCGCGGCTACCAGGTGCTGGAGGCGGGCGATGCCGAGGAGGGGCTCCGGCGGGTACTGCGCGATCGTCCGGACGTGGTGCTGCTGGACCTCGTCCTGCCCGGCATGAACGGCGTCGAGACGCTCCGGCGGATCCGGCGCTACCGTCCGGGCGTCGGGATCATCGTCATCACCGGCGCCGCGAACCGCGAGCTCGCCGAATCCACGCTTCAGGTCGGGGCCGTCGACTTCGTGCTGAAGCCGTTCAACTTCGCGCGCCTGGACCGCGCCGTCGAGCGGAGCCTCGCCTACTTCGCGGACGGCGGTCCCGGTGACCGGCTGGAGGTCGAGATCGTTCGCCGCGGCGAGGCCCTGCTGGTGGCGCCCGCGGGCAGCCTCGACGCGGCCGCGGTGGACCAGATCAAGCGGACGCTCGCCGACCTGATCGACAGGGGCGCGACGCGGCTCCTCGTCGACCTGGGGAATGTCCACTACGTGGACAGCCCCGGGCTCGGAACGCTGGTGGCCGCGATGAAGCGGGCGCGGGCCGCCGGCGGGGACCTCAGGCTCTGCGCGCCGCCCCCCGTCGTGCGGGAGATCCTCGAGATGACCGGCCTCGCCGCCCAGATCGGCATCCACGACGACGTCGCCGCCGGTCTTGCCTCCTTTTCGTCGGAGGGGGGCTAGCGTATCCCTCCAGAACCGAGTTGCGCCGGCGGAGCCGGCGCTCGAACAGGCGCTCACTTCGAGCCGAGGGAGCCTACTTGCCCGCCAGATCGTCCGAGTAGGCGTTGCGGTAGCCGCCGCCGGCGGCGACGACGAGGACGGCGACGATCAGCACCCCGAGCGTCCCCTGCAGCAGCAGAAAGGCCCCGATCTTCACGTAGGCGAAGGCGGGATGCACGAAGCGCACGAGCCAGCCGGCGCCTTCGTCGGCCAGCCCCGACAGGAACGACAGGCAGACCAGCCAGAGCTTGGTCCGCGGCCGGAGCGGGACGAAGAGGAGCAGGTGCGCCATGGTCAGGATGAAGATGCCCATGGCGAACACGTGGAAGTGGGTGATCTCGAGCAGGCCCTGGTAGCTGCGGGGCTGGGTGAAGCGCGCCTCGGAGCCGAAGTAGTAGTCGACGACCGACTGGTAGGTCAGCCCCATCTTGTTGAAGTAGAGGAGCGCGTTGGTGACCCACAGGGCGGCGCCGTAGACGAGGAAGAGGACGATGATGAGGCGGAGCAGCGTGTTCCGCTTCCACTCTCCCGTGACCGTGAACCGCATCACCGTCGCTTCGGCGCCATCATGACCTGATACACCGCGAGAGCCCTCCGCACGCTGTCGGTGATTCCGTACGCGCTCAGGGTCGCGCCGGTGATGGCCGCGATGCCCTGGTTCAGCGCGAGGTCCGGAACCAGCGTCCTCCGGGTGAACTGCCTCAGCCAGCGGGCGGGAGGAAGATAATCCAGCGGCTCGTTGAACGCCAGTATCAAAGTGGAGTCGACGACGCCCTCCGGGGTGAGGACCACCAGGATGGCCTCGGGCTGGGTCCGCACCACGTGGATGTCGATGATGGCGTAGCCGAGGACCTTCGGCCCTTTCTTGCCGAC
Source organism: Candidatus Rokuibacteriota bacterium (assembly GCA_016201575.1). GTDB lineage: Bacteria > Methylomirabilota > Methylomirabilia > Rokubacteriales > CSP1-6 > AR9. The sequence goes on from JACQCN010000354.1 coordinate 7,918, forward strand.
GTGCACGGCGATCATCTTGGTGTCGAGCTTGGCCTTGGCGAGCTCCTCGATCTGCCGGGCCTGCTCGTCGGTCAGGAAGAGCATGTCCTTCTCGATCGCCTGGGCCTCGGGGAACGCGGCGTGGAGCGCCTCGTCGATCGAGTAGAAGACCTTGGCGCCGGCGGGCCCGGCCAGCCCCAGGCCGAGCGCGACCGCGACCGCCGCGGCGACCAGGTGCCGGCGCGCGCTCTTCGGGGACAGCACCTCGTAGGGACGCGTCATGGCAATGCTCCTCAGAAGGCGAAGCCGAACCCGGCGTTGAGCTCGTCGGTGGCCCGGCCTTCGTCGGGGTTCAGCTCCCGGTAGTCGAGCTTGAGGACCACGCTGGGGATCGGCTTGTAGCTCAGGCCCACCGTGTTGACCCGGAGCCGCTTGCTCCGATCCGCGCGCAGGCCCGAGGGCGCGTCGGCCTGCGGATCGAGCCACTCGATGCGGACGAACGGCGACAGCGAGTGCCGGGTGCCGCGCGCGAAGAGCGGGAGCACGTCGTAGGCGGCCTCGCCGTAGGCGCCCCACCGCCGGCGGCTGATGGTCTGACCGAGGTCGGCGCTGAGGGTGCGCGCGTCGCCGACGTACCCGTCGGCGAAGAGGCCGCGGAGGTGGAGGCCGCGGTACCCGAGCTGGGCATGGAGGTCGTACATGAAGAACGGCGCGTCGATCTTCCGCCCGGCGAAGGTCTGGTCCTGCCCGGTGTTCCCCCAGAAGAACGAGGCGCCCATCAGGAAGCCCGGCAGGAGCGTGTAGTCGAGCCGGCCCGTCCAGGCGAAGTCCTCGGCGAGCGCGCGGTTGCCCATCTGCCGGGACTCGCGGATGTCTCCGCTCTCGAAGCCCTTGGCGTTGAGGCTGTTCACCACGTAGGTCCGGTAGTCGAGGCCCGGCAGGAGGCTGCCGTAGATTCCCGCGCCCAGCTCGCTCCACGTCGCCGGGATGATCCGGCTCTCGACCTCGGGCCGGTTGTTGCCGAAGTAGAACGGCGGCTCATGGATCTCGTTGATGAAGCCCATCGGGATCAGGAGGAGGCCCGTGCGCGCGTTCAGGGGCCCCCAGCCCCGGAAGTCGAGGTAGGCGAACTCCAGCTCGACGGCCCCGGAGCCGGCGCTCACCGACTCCTCCGTCGAGGCGTGCTCGATCTCGATCTCGGAGTTCAGGATGATCCGGTCGGTGAACTTGTAGCCCGTGTAGAGGACGAACCGCTCGAAGTCGATGGTGTTCTTCCGGTCGCCGGAGAGGGTGCCGCTGAGATGGGCCTCTCCGTAGCCGCCGATCGAGAGGCCGCGGGCGAGGGAGTAGACCTTCGAGGCCGCGGGCCCGAGGCCGAACGCGCTCTTCTCGACGGTGGTCTCCGGGACCACCGCCTTGGTCTTGAGCGCCTCGATCTCCTCGCTCAGGATCCGGACCTTCTCCTCCAGGGCGCGGAGCCTCGCGGTGCGCTCTTCTTCCGTCGCGGGCGGCGCCGGCCGCTCCTGCGCCGGCACCGCCGGCGCCGCGAGCGCGAGGATCGCGAGGCAGACGGCGAGCATGACCGCGAGGCAACGGTGGCTCACTGGACTACCCTCCTCTCACGAATCTGACCAACGGTTCGAGCGCCGGCTTTGCCGGCGCCATCCCGGGGGGCGGCTCGGAGGGGGGCTCCGCCCCCCTCCGAGGCCGCTCCGGCCGTCCCGCGCTGTCGACGGCCGTGGGATCCAGCAGCTCGACCCGGCCCG
>JACQCN010000355.1 GCA_016201575.1 Candidatus Rokuibacteriota bacterium
AGCACGATCTGGCTGCCGACCTCGCGCAGGTCGGCGGGCGTGAGGCTCTTGACGGTGCCACGCGTGCCGACCGGCATGAACGCCGGGGTCTCCACCACGCCGTGCGCTGTCGTCAGCCGGCCGCGGCGCGCGACGCCGTCCGTGGCGAGCAGCTCGAATTTCACGGTTGCCGGTGCACCTTGTGCAACGCGCGAGCCTCGCGGGTCCTGTCGCCGCGAGCAGCCCCGGCTTCGCCCGTTCTCGGAATCGGGGGCTCGGCTCGCCTATAGCTTCGTCTCGCACAGCCACGCTCGCTCCCGCAAGCGCGGTGACTGTCCGCACGCGCTCCGGCTGGCCGACCGCACGAGCTTGTCCCGCGGTGCGCTCCGCGTGGCGGGGCGCCCCGCTCGCGGCGCCACCCGCTCGTCGCAGCGGGGACGAGAACCGCACGCGTTGTCGCTGCCGTCTCCCCGGCCTCCACTGCTCGCGGCCGAATCCGGCGACGGGATCTCATTCGATCAGCATCGCGTCGCCGTAGGAGTAGAAGCGGTAGCCGGCGGCCAGCGCGTGGCGGTAGGCGCCGAGGACGAGCTCGCGTCCGGCGAAAGCGGAGACGAGAACCAGCAACGAGGACCGGGGCACGTGGAAGTTCGTCAGCAGCGCGTCGATGACCGCGAAGCGGTATCCCGGAGTGATGTAGAGGCCAACGGGGCCGTCCCACGCCCGCACTCGGCCGTCCGGGCCGGCCGCGCTCTCGAGCGTGCGGGTCGCCGTGGTCCCGACCGCGATCACGCGACGGCGCTCGCCCCTGGCCCGGTTGACGGCGTCCGCCACCGCAGGCGGGATGCGCGCCTGCTCTGGCGGGAGCCGGTGATCCTCGATGCGGGCCGCCCGGATCGGCCGGAAGGTCGCCGGCCCTATGTGGAGTGTGATCGCGTGGATCTCGACGCCTCTCCCCCGGATATCGCCGAGCAGGGCGCGGGTGAAGTGCAGCCCCGCGGTCGGCGCCGCCACCGACCCCGCGGGGTCGGCGTACACCGTCTGGTAGCGCTCCCGGTCCGCCGCCTCGGGCTTCGCGTAGTGCTCGATGTAGGGGGGGAGCGGCGGCACCCCGTGCCGCTCGAGCAGCGGCAGGATCTCCCCGCGCTCCGGCTCCATCACCCGCGCGCCGTCCCCGCCCAGGCCGACCACGCGGAACACGCAAGCGCCGTCGGCCACCGAGAGCCGGGCGCCCGGGCGCGCCCGCCGCGCCGGCCGCGCCAGGGCCTCCCACCGGGTCGGCGTCAGCGGCGTCGCGAAGAGCAGCTCGACCTCGCCCCCGCTCGCCTCATCGCGGGCGATCACGCGCGCGGGGAGCACGCGCGAGTCGTTGACGACCAGGCAGTCGCCCGGGCGGAGCAGGTCGGGCAGGTCCGCGAAGCGGCGGTCGGCCCAGGCGCGCCGCGCCCGGTCGAGCACGAGCAGGCGCGAGGCGTCGCGCCGCTCGGCGGGCCGCTGAGCGATGGCTTCCGGTGGAAGGGGATAATCGAAGTCCGCGACGTCCACGACCAGTCAGTGTAGCAGCCCACGGTGGCCCCACTCGCAGCCGTGGTAGGCGCCGGCGTCGCGGTCAGTTGGACGCGCGGTGGCGGACCTGGGGCGCGAGCGCGGTCAGCCGATCTTCGCGCCCGGCTCGACGGGGACGTCGGGGCGGAGCAGGATCACCTCGCCCGCCTCCGTGTACGCGCCCAGCACCAGCAGCTCCGAGACGAACGGGCCGATCTGCTTCGGCGGGAAGTTCACCACGCAGACGACCTGGCGGCCGATCAGCTCCTCCGGCCGATAGCGGTGCGTGATCTGCGCGCTCGACTGCTTGACGCCGAGCGGTCCCAGGTCGATCCAGAGCCCGAAGGCGGCCTGGCGCGCTTCCGGAAACTCGCGAGCGTCCACGACCACGCCGTCCCGCATGTCGACGGCCGCGAACTGGCTCCAGGAGATCGTCACGGGTCGGGGAGCGTCGAGAGCGTCGAGCCGGAGTAGTAGTAGGCGAGGATCTGGGCCGCGGTGTAACCCTGCTCGGCCATCCCCTTGGCGCCCCACTGGCACATGCCCACGCCGTGGCCCCAGCCGCGGCCGGAGAAGCGCGCGAACTCGCCGTCCACCGCCACGGCGAACAGCGTGCTCTTCAGGGTGTCGTAGCCGACCAGCCGGCGGAAGTCGCTCCCCCGCAGCCGCGACGAGCCGCGCGTGCCGCGCACGACCACCTCCACGGCCCGCAGCGTCTGGCTCCGCTCGGCGACGTCGACGCCGACCACGTTCCCCACCGAGACGCCCCCGCGCCGCAGCAGATCGGACAGGTCAGTGAGCTTGAGGTCGAGATTCCAGTAGAAGTGGGGACCGGTCGAGATCTCGCACTTGACGGGCTTGAGGCCGGGCAGGTTGGCCGCGGCGAACACGGCGCGGGGCTCCTCGGTGTAGCCGCCGTCGTCGGTGTGGTAGAAGGCCGGGAACAGCTGGCCTTCCCACAGCAACACCTGGCCCGCGGTGTCGCGCACCGCGTCCCACACGGGCGAGGACGCGGCCACCCGGCCCACGTACCCCTGGTTCGCGGTCGAGGCGATGATGTGGTAGGGCTTGCCGGCGTTGAGCTGGCGATGATAGGCCGCGTACGTGCGGGCCACGATCGCCTGGGCTCGCAGGGCCTCCGTCGGCCACTTCTGGCCGACCTCGGCCATGAGCACCCCCGCCACGTACTCCTCGAACGGCACCTCGTTGACCACGACGAGGCCCTCGCCGTTCTTGAGGATCTCCAGCGTCCCGGCGTACTCGCGCCCGTTCAGCCGGATCGCCCGCTCGCTCCGCAGGCGCGCGCCGCTGCCGAAGGACGTGCCGTCGATCTCGACCCCGCCGTCGCGCGGCACCGCCCGGATCGCCTCGCCGCCGCCCAGGGGCAGGAGCGCCCGGCAGAGCGGGCATCCGGCGATCGCGCTGAGCTGGATGTCGTCCCCGCGGACCTCGACCGCGCGGGCGTTCTCGATCAGCGCGACCCGGATCGTCGAGCCCGCCGGGGCCGGCACGGCCGAGGCGGCGATCATGAACAGGGCGGCCACCACCAGGACGGCCACGACCAGAAGTCTCATCGGCGGTTGATCAACCAGAAGACCAGGGTGAGCAGCAGGCTCACGATGATCGACGTCGCGAGGGGGAAGTAGAAGGTCCACTGGCCGCGCTGGATGGAGATGTCGCCGGGCAAGCGGCCGAGCCACGGCAGGCGCCCGGCCAGCATCAGCACGGCCCCGATCACCACGAGGAGGAAACCGACGCCGATCAGCAGCTTGCCGAGATCGGCCAGGCTCACTCGAACAGGCCTCCCTGCCCCGTCGCCGGCGCCGGCGGCTGCTTGCCGAGATGCGCGTAGGCGTCGCGGGTGGCCCGCCGGCCGCTCGGCGTCCGCACGATGAACCCGATCTTCAGGAGATACGGCTCGACCATCTCGGCGAGGGTCTCGGCCTCGTCGTTGATCGTCGCCGCCACGGCCTCGATGCCGACCGGGCCGCCGCCGTACTGCTCGATCATCGCCGTGAGGACCCGCCGGTCCAGCCGGTCGAGGCCGCGGGGGTCGACGCCTTCGCGGTCGAGCGCCTGGACGGCGACGGCGCCGGTGATGTCGCCGTCGGACTTGACCTGGGCGTAGTCGCGCACGCGGCGCAGCAGCCGGTTGGCGAT
>JACQCN010000356.1 GCA_016201575.1 Candidatus Rokuibacteriota bacterium
GATAGCCAAGGACAGTATGGAGGCGATCCTCCGCCAGGCGCGTCACAGCGTCACGGCCTGATCGGAAGTCCGCCATGAGGGAGGCGTCGTTCCGTGGCCTCTCTCATCTCACGCCCGAGGGCGAAGCCCGCATGGTCGATGTCTCCGCGAAGGCGGAGACTGCCCGCGAGGCCGTCGCCCGCGCCGTGCTGTGCATGCAGCCCGCAACCCTCCAGAAGATCAAGGCCGGACAGGTCAAGAAGGGCGACGTGCTCGGGGTCGCGCGCACGGCCGGCATCCTGGCGGCCAAGCGCACGCCCGACCTCATCCCCCTCTGCCATCCCCTCCGCATCACCGGGGTCGACGTGAGCTTCAACCGCGACGAGCGGGCGTCCACCCTGACGATCGAGACCCGGGTGCGGACGGTGGACAAGACCGGGGTCGAGATGGAGGCCCTCACGGCCGCGGCCGTGGCCGCCCTCACGGTCTACGACATGGTGAAGGCGGTCGAGAAGGGCGTGACGATCACCGAGGTCGGCCTCCTGGAGAAGTCCGGCGGGAAGAGCGGCCACTGGATCCGGGAGCGGGCCTCCGCCGATGGCCGGCGGCCCGCCAGCCGGGCTCGGGCGCGATGAAGACCGCGCTCGTCCACTCCGAGGAGTGGGCCCGCTTCGACTACGGGCCCGAGCACCCGCTGCGCATGGAGCGGCTCGGGCTGACGTGGCGCCTCATGGAGGCCTACGGCCTGACGAGCCTGGCCGAGGCGAAGGTGCTGGCGCCGGCGCCCGCCGACGAGACGGCTCTCGGCCGCTTCCACACGAAGGAGTACCTGGAGGTCCTCAAGGAGGCGAGCCAGGGGGGCCCGACGGCGCGGGCCGGCTTCCACGGCCTCGGTGCCGGCGACAACCCGGTCTTCCCCGGCCTCTGGGAGGCCGCCCAGCTCGCCGCCGGTGGCTCGCTCCTGGCCGCCCAGCTCGTCGCCTCCGGGGAGGTCGCGCGGGCGTTCCACTTCGCCGGCGGCCTCCACCACGCCATGCCCGAGCGCGCCTCGGGATTCTGCTACGTCAACGACGCGGTCCTGGCCATCCTCCACCTGCGCGAGCGGGGCCTGCGCGTGGCCTACGTCGACATCGACGCCCATCACGGCGACGGGGTGCAGTTCGCGTTCTTCGCCGACCCCGCGGTGCTGACGATCTCCACTCACGAGCGGGGCGAGCGGCTGTTCCCGGGCACGGGCTTCGTCGAGGAGCAGGGCATCGGCGCGGGCACCGGGTACGCGGTGAACCTGCCGCTCGAGGCCTTCACGGACGAGGAGGTGTACCTGCACGCCTTCGAGGCTGTCGTGCCCCCGCTCCTCCAGGCCTTCCAGCCCGACGTGGTCGTGGCGCAGCTCGGGATCGACTCGCACCGCACGGACCCGCTCACCCACCTCGCCCTCAACGTCCAGGCCTTCACCCGCGCGGTGGAGCGCGTCGTCGCGCTGGCGCCGCGGCTGGTCGCGCTCGGGGGCGGCGGCTACGACCTCCAGAACGTGGCGCGCGCCTGGACCGCCGCCTGGGCCGTGATGAACGGGATCCGGCTCCCCGATGAGCTGCCGGCCGGGTTCGCCGACGTCGCCCGCCGCTTCCGCTTCACCGCCCGGACGCTCTCCGACGAGCCCGCCCCGCTCCCCGAGCCGAGCCGGAGCACCGCCCGCGATTACGCCGAGCGCCAGGTCGAGCTGATCCAGAAGACGATCTTCCCCGTCCACAAGCTCTAAGCTCGGAGGGGCGCGTAGCGGCACCTCTCTCGGTCGTTCAGGCCACGCCGGCCTGAGACGGCACGTCAGGGATCGATCAGGGCGTCGGCGCGGCTCCGCCGTCCCGTCCCCGGCGCCGGGGGCGCCGAGCATCGCCGGGGGGCGCCGGGGATCTCGGAGCCGGCGCGCGGGCCGGGCCCGACGGCGGCCGGCGGTGGCCGCGGCTGTCGCCGCGCCCCCGGGCCTCCATGCGTGCCCGCTTCTCCTCGGCGTACCGGCGGCGCTCCTCGGCGGTTGCCTTGATCTCGGGCAGGAACAGCTCGTCATCGGGCCAGTCGACGGGGATCTTCTGGCCGAGGAACTTCTCGATCGGCTCCAGCATCAGCGCGGTCGCCTCGTCCACGAGGCTGATCGCCTTGCCCCCCGCGCCCGCGCGCGCCGTGCGCCCGATCCGGTGCACGTAGTCCTCGGGGTCCTGAGGCAGGTCCCAGTTGACGACGTGGGTGACGCCCTCGATGTGCAGGCCCCGCGAGGCGACGTCGGTGGCGACGAGCACCGGGAGCTCGCCGTCCTTGAACTCGTTGAGGATGCGCAGCCGCCGCTTCTGATCGACGTCGCCGGTGAGCGCGCGGGCCAGCCAGCCGTTCCGGGTGAGCCGGTCCTCGAGCCGCCGCGCCTCCTCGCGCGTGTTCGTGAAGATGAGGATGCGGTCGCCGCCCTCCCGGCGGAACACGCCCAGGAGCAGCGAGAACTTCTCCTCGCGCCCCACGTGGTACAGCACCTGCTCGACCGTCTCCACCGTCTTCTGCTTCGGCGCGATGGTGATCTGGGTGGGGTTGTTCATGAACTCCCA
>JACQCN010000357.1 GCA_016201575.1 Candidatus Rokuibacteriota bacterium
CTTGAAGTCCATGTCGCCGTAGTGGTCCTCGAGGCCCTGGATGTCGGTGAGGACCGTGTACTTGCCGCCCTCGAGGACGAGCCCCATCGCGATGCCGGCGATCATCGTTGTGATCGGCACGCCGGCGTCCATCAGGGCCATCGAGGCGCCGCAGACCGTCGCCATCGACGACGAGCCGTTGGACTCGAGGATGTCCGAGACCACGCGGATCGTGTACGGGAACTCCTCCTTCGGGGGGATCACGGCCGAGACCGCGCGCTCGGCGAGCGCGCCGTGGCCGATCTCCCGGCGGCCCGGCGAGCCGAAGCGGCGCACCTCGCCGACCGAGAAGGAGGGGAAGTTGTAGTGCAGCATGAAGGACCGGTGCGTCTCGCCCTCGAGGGCCTCGATCTTCTGCTCGTCGTTCTTGGTGCCCAGCGTCGCCGACACGAGGGCCTGGGTCTCACCGCGCGTGAAGAGCGCGGAGCCGTGGGCGCGCGGCAGGTACCCGACCTCCGACCAGATCGGCCTGATCTCGCCGACCTTGCGGCCGTCTACCCTGATCGCCTGCTCCACGACCAGCCGGCGCACCTCGGCCTTCTCCACCTGGTCGAAGGCCTCGCGGATCCTGGCCCGCTGCTCCTCGGGGGCGCCCAGCGCCTGGACAACCTCCTCGAGGGCCCGGTTGATGGCCTCCGCCCGCACCTGCTTCTCGTGGACACCCAGCGCGGCGGCGACTCTGGGCGTGGCGAGCTCGCGCACCCGCGCCTCCAGCGCGGGGTCGCGGCCGGCGTCGGGATCGAACGGCCAGCGGGGCTTGCCGGCCTTCTGCCCCAGCTCCTTCTGCATCCGGGCGAGGCGCTTGCAGTGCTCGTGGCCGAACGCGATCGCCTCGAGCATCGTCTCCTCGGGCACCTCCTCGGCGCCCGCCTCGACCATCAGCACCGCGTCCTCGGTCGCGGCGATGACGAGCTCGAGCGAGGAGAGGTTCTGCTCCGAGGTCGTCGGGTTGACGACGAGCTTGCCCTCGATCCTCCCGACGCGGACGGCGCCGATCGGCCCTCCGAACGGGATGCCCGACAGGCAGAGGGCGGCCGAGGCGCCGTTCATGGCCAGGACGTCGGGATCGTTCTCCTGGTCCGCGGAGATCGCCAGGCAGATCACCTGGACCTCGTTGGTGAAGCCGTGGGGGAAGAGGGGGCGGATCGGGCGGTCGATCAGGCGGGAGGTCAGGATCTCCTTCTCGGCCGGCCGCCCCTCGCGCTTGAAGTAGCCGCCGGGGATCCGGCCGCCCGCGTACGCCCGCTCGCGGTACTCGACCGTGAGCGGGAAGAAGTCCTGGCCTTCCTTCGCCGTCTCCGAGACGACGCAGGTGGCGAGGACGAAGGTGCCGCCGTGACGGACGACGACCGCGCCCTCGGCCTGTTTGGCCACCTTTCCGGTCTCGAGGGAGAAGGGGTGGCCGTTCACGTCGGTGCTCACGCTATGAGTCATACGAGTCCAGTTCCTCCTGGGTCGGTCACGTCCGGGCGAGGTGCGCTGCTGGTCGGAACGGCGGGAGCCGCCGTCACCGGCGGATACCGAGCTTCTCGGTGACGGCGCGGTACCGTTCGGGGTCTTTCTTGCGCAGATACTCGATCAGCCCGCGCCGCTTCCCGATCAGCATGAGAAGACCGCGGCGGGAGTGATGGTCCTTCGCGTGCGTCTTGAAGTGCTCGGTCAGCCCGTTGATGCGCTCGGTCAGGAGCGCGATCTGCACTTCCGGAGAGCCGGTGTCACCATCGTGCGTGCGGAACTGCTCGATGAGGGTCTTTTTCCTGTCGACGGCGAGAGCCATCTCGAATATCTCCTTGCGAGGCGGTCACCCCCCCCACCTCAATCGCCGCGTCCTGAGCGACTCACGCCGCCCGTGGACGGGTTCCTCGTCCTGTTGCCAATTAAATTGCCGGGTTACAGTATCACGCCGGCGGACCGAAGTAAAGGCGGGTCAGAGCATCGCCGCCGCGGCCGCGATGTCGGCCGATATCTGGTGGCGGAGCGCCTCGCCATCGGAGAACTTCCGCTCCTCCCGGATCCGGCCCGTGAGCGCGATCGCGATCGACTGGTCGTATATATCTCCCGTGAAATCAATGATATAGGCTTCGATCCAGTACTCGTTCTCCCCGAAGGTGGGCCGGTACCCGATGTTGACGACCGTCTTGTGCGAGGCGACCACCCCGGCCTGCGCCGCGCCCGTCCCTGCCGAAGCGCCGCTCCGAACCTTCTCCCCCGGGCCACGATCCACGCCTGGCTCCGCGATCAGCGCCGCCTCGTCCCCTACCAGCGCGTAGCCGGCGTAGACGCCGGTCGCGAGCGTCAGCGGACGGTCGGGCTTGATGTTGGCTGTCGGGAACCCGAGCTGCCGCCCCCGCCCGGCGCCGCGCGCCACCGTGCCCCGGATCGTGTACGGGCGCCCGAGGAACCGGCGGGCCGTGGCTACGTCGCCGGCGCGCAGCGCCTCGCGAATGGCCGAGGACGACACGGTCACGCCGCCGACCGTGAGGGCGGGGATCACGTGGGCGACGAAGCCCAGGCGCGCGGCGAGCGACTCCAGCAGGCGGGCGTCGCCGCGGGCGCCGCGGCCGAAGGTGTGGTTGAAGCCGACGACGATCTCCCGGGCGTGCAGGCGGTCGAGGAGCACGTCCTTCACGAAGGCCTCGGGCTCGACCTGCGAGAACTCCCGCGTGAACGGGATGACCACCGTCGTGTCGATCCCGTGCCGGGCGATCAGCGCGAGGCGCTCGTCGAGCGTGGAGATCGGCGGGGGCGCCTGCTCGGGCCGCAGCACCTGGAGCGGGTGGGGATCGAAGGTGCAGACGAGGGCCTGGGCCCCGACGGACCGGGCCCGCGACACCGCCACGTCGAGGATCTTCTGGTGCGCGAGGTGGATGCCGTCGAAGGCGCCGAGCGCGACGACGCTCGAGGGCGCCTCAGGCGGGAAGGACTGGAATCCCCGTATGATCCGCATGGAGGAGTCGCTCGGGCTTCACGCGCCCGCCCGGAAGCATGCGTCCGATTCCGAGGAATGTCCGCCCGGCCTGGTAGACGCGCATCGCGGTGCCGGCGGTGCCGGCGGTGCCGGCGGC
>JACQCN010000358.1 GCA_016201575.1 Candidatus Rokuibacteriota bacterium
AGGAAACGGGTGATCATGGAGCCGGGCATCACCCGGTCGCCATGCGCTCATCCTCCTCGGCGGCCCGCTGGCAGTTGATGCAGTAGCGCGCGAAGGGCAGCGCCTCCAGGCGCTTGTCCGAGATGGCCTCGGCGCACCGCTCGCACGAGCCGAACGACCCCTCGTCGATCTTCTGGAGCGCGGTGACGACCTCCCGCAGGAGCCGGCGGTCGCCGTTGCCCAGCTCGAAGATGAACTCCCGGTTGTAGGCGGTGTTGGCCTGGTCGCCGATGTCCTTGATCGAGTCGTCCTCCTGGTCCTTCACGTAGAGGGAGGTCCGGCCGACCTCCTCGACGAGCTGGCGCTGCTTCTCGACGAGACGCTTCCTGAAGTACGCCAGGCGATCCTTCTTCATTCGGGCCTCCGCTGTTATCCGCGCCCGCCTTCGGCGCCGCGGGCACGAGATGGTCACAGTCACATGCGCGCTGGAAGACGTTCACCGTGGTGCCCGTCGATTGAAAGCGTAAGCTAGCACGCGCGCACACAGGATGCAACGAGACGCTCACCCCTCGAGGGCGAGCGCGGGGGCGTCGCCCCACAGGCGCTCGAGGGCGTAGTAGGCGCGCGTGTCCTCGAGGAAGATGTGGACCAGGATGTTGCCGTAGTCGAGGAGGATCCAGCCGCTCGCGGGCATCCCCTCGACGTGCCGGGGCCGCACGCCCTCCGCCTTCAGCTCGTCCCGGATCGCGTCGGCGATCGCCTGGATGTGGGTGGTCGAGCGCCCGCTGCAGAGCAGGAAGTAGTCGGCGATGCCGGAGATCCGGCGCACGTCGAGCACGACCAGGTCGAGCGCCTTCTTGTCGAGGGCGGCGCGCGCGGCCTGCCGCACCTGGAGCTCGCCGGGCGCGGCCATCAGGCGTGGTACAGGCGCTGGGCCCGCATGTACGCGATCACGGAGTCCGGCATGCGGTAGGCGAGCGAGCGCCCCTCGCGGGCGCGGCGGCGCAGGTCCGAGGCCGAGATGGGCAGCGAGACGGCGTTGACGATCAGCACGCCGTCGGGCGGCAGCGGCTCCCCCGGGCGCGCGAAGCGCGCCTGGCCGATCTCGCGGAGCACCTTCTGGGCCTGGTCGCCGTCGGGATCGAAGAGGCTGCCCGCGCGCGGCACCACGACGAGCCGCGCGAGGCGGGCGATCCGCGCCGGCTCCTTCCAGCTCAGGAGGTCGAGGAACGTCTCCGACCCCACCAGCAGGAACAGCTCGTCGCGGGCGGCCTCGTGGAGCGCGGCCAGCGTGTCCACCGTGTACGAGGGGCCCGGGCGCCGCAGCTCGATGTCGGACACCACGAAGGCGGGGTTGCCGGCCGTGGCCAGCGCCACCATCGCGTAGCGGTCGGGGGCCGGCGCCAGGTGCAGCGGCGACTTGTGCGGGGGGGAGCCGGCGGGGACGAAGAGGACCCGGTCGAGGGCGAGAGCCTCCCGGACCTCGTCGGCCAGCAGCAGGTGTCCGTAGTGGATCGGGTTGAAGGATCCGCCGAAGATGGCGACGCGCGCCAACCGCCGCTACTCCCGCACCTGCCCGTCGCCGAGCACGACGAACTTCGTCGTGGTCAGCTCCTCCACGCCGACGGGCCCCCGCGCGTGCAGCCGCGACGTCGAGATGCCCATCTCGGCGCCCATGCCGAACTGGTTGCCGTCCACCAGCCGCGTCGAGGCGTTGACGAGGACGGCGGCGGCGTCGACCTCGCGCGTGAACCGCCGGGCCTGGCGCAGGTCGGCCGTCACGATGGCCTCGGCCAGCCCCGAGCCGTGCCGGCGAATGTGGCGGATCGCCTCGTCGAGGTCGTCGACGACCTTCACCGCGAGGATCAGGTCCAGGAACTCGGTGTCCCAGTCCGTCTCCACCGCCGGCCGCGCCGTCGGCACGATGGCCAGCGTGCGGGGGCAGCCCCGCAGCTCGACCCCGGCGGTGCCGAGGCGCTTGGCGAGGGCGAGCAGGAAGCGGGGCGCGATGTCGCGGTGGACCAGGAGCGTCTCGACGGCGTTGCAGACGCCGGGCCGGTGCGTCTTGGCGTTGTCCGTCACTTCCACGGCCATGGCGACGTCGGCGGAGGCGTCGACGAAGATGTGTACCAGCCCCTTGTCGTGCTTCAGCACGGGCACCCGCGAGCGCTCCGACACCATCCGCACGAACTCTTCGCCCCCGCGGGGGATGACGAGGTCCAGGTACTGGGGCAGGTTCAGGAGCGCGGTCACGCCCGCGCGGTCCGGGTTGTCGATGAACTGGATGGCGTCGGCGGGCGCGCCGACCTTCTCCACCGACTTGGCGAGCACCGCCGCGATCATGGTGTTGGACTCGATCGCCTCGCTGCCGCCGCGGAGCACCACCGCGTTGCCGGACTTGAGGCAGAGCCCGGCCGCGTCGGCGGTGACGTTCGGGCGCGACTCGTACACGAAGCCGATCACGCCGAGCGGGACGCGGACGCGCGAGATCTCGAGGCCGTTCGGCCGGCGCCACGTTTCCACGGTCTTCCCCACCGGGTCGGCCAGCGCGGCGATCTGGCGAAGCCCGTGCGCCATCTCCTCCACCCGGCCGTCGGTGAGCGTCAGGCGGTCGAGGAACGCGCGCGGGTGCCCCCGCGTGCGGGCCCGCTCCAGGTCCACGCGGTTGGCCTCCAGGATCTGCGGCGTCTTCTCCGCGAGGCCGCGCGCCATCTGGAGGAGCGCCTCGTTCTTCAGGCGGGTGGGACAGAGGGCGAGCGTGGCGGCGGCCTCCCGCGCGGCCCGGGCCTTGCTCTCGACCAGCTCTCGAATGTCCATGGCGTCTCTCACAGCACCACGAGGTTGTCGCGGTGGATGACTTCGTCGAAGCTCTTATATCCTAGCAGGCCTTCGATCTCCGCCGTCCGCGCCCGCCGGATCTTCCGCAGCTCACGCGCGTCGAAGTTGACGAGGCCCCGGGCGAACTCCTTGCCGTCGTCCTCCCCGCAGAGCGCCACCACCTCGCCCGCGTCGAACTCCCCCTCGACCTCGATGACGCCCGAGGGGAGGAGGCTCTTGCCGCGCTCGGTGAGCGCCTGCCGCGCGCCCGCGTCCACGAGCAGCCGCCCCTGCGGCGGGACCGCGAAGGCGATCCAGCGCTTGCGCGCGGCCAGCCGGTCGCCGCGCGGGGCGAACCAGGTGCCGACGGGCTCCCCCTTGAGGAGCCGCGTGAGCGCGCCCGCGTCGCGGCCGCTCGCGATCACCATCGGGATGCCCGAGGCGGCGGCCTTCTGGGCGGCCTGGAGCTTGGTGGCCATGCCGCCCACGGCCGTCCGGCTCGCGTCGGCCCACACGAGCCGCTCGATCTCCGGCGTGACGGCCTCGACCATGTCGAGCTTGCGGGCGTTCGGCTCGCGGAGCGGATCGGCGTCGTAGAGGCCGTCGACGTCGGTCAGGAGGACGAGGAGGTCGGCGTCGACGAGCTGGGCCACCAGCGCGCTCAGGTTGTCGTTGTCGCCGAACTTGATCTCCTCCACGGCGACGGTGTCGTTCTCGTTGATGATCGGCAGCACGCCGAACCCGAGCAGCGTCACCAGCGTGTTGCGGGCGTTGAGGTAGCGGGCGCGGGCGCTCACGTCGGCCTGGGTGAGCAGGATCTGGGCCACCGGGCGCCGGTGCCGCGCGAAGGCGGCCTCGTAGTGCTGCATGAGCGCCGATTGCCCCACGGCCGCGGCCGCCTGCTTCTCGGGGATCGAGCGCGGGCGCTCGCGGAGGCCGAGGCGCGCCATCCCGGCCACGATCGCCCCCGAGGACACCAGCACGACCTCCTTCCCCCGCGCCATGACCCCGGACAGATCGTCGGCCAGCGCGGCGATCCGGGCCGCGTCGAGCCCGGCGTCGCGGGCGGTGATGAGGCCGCTCCCGACCTTGACGACGACGCGGCGGACGCCCTTCAGCTTGCGGCCGCCCACGCGTGTCCCGCCAGGTGCTCGGCGATCATCCGGGTCAGCTCCGGGAGGCCCTGCCCGGTGACGGCGGAGATCGCGACGAACGGAACGCCTCGCCGGGCGCACAGCTCGCGCACGGGGCCCAGCCGCGCCGCCGCGTCGGGGAGGTCCATCTTGCTGGCCGCGACGATCTGGGGCCGCGCCGCCAGCGCGGGCGAGTAGGCCGCCAGCTCGGCGTTGATCGCGTCGAAGTCCTGCCCCGGGTTGCGCCCGGTGCCCGGATCGAGGTCGAGGAGGTGCACCAGCACGCGCGTGCGCTCGGTGTGCCGGAGGAACTGGTGGCCGAGCCCCTTGCCGGCGGCGGCGCCGGGGATCAGGCCGGGCAGATCGGCGATGACGAAGCTCCGGTCGCCGCCGGCGCCCACGATCCCGAGCACCGGCTCGAGCGTCGTGAACGGGTAGTCGGCGATCTTGGGCTTCGCGGCCGAGAGGCGCGACACCAGCGTCGACTTGCCGGCGTTGGGGAACCCGATCACGCCGGCGTCGGCGAGGAGCTTCAGCTCGAGGTGGATCCAGCGCCCGGCGCCGACGCGCCCCAGGTCGGCGCGACGCGGCGCCCGGTTGGTCGAGGTGGCGAAGCGGGCGTTGCCCCGGCCGCCGCGCGGGCCCTTGGCCGCGAGCAGCCGCTGGCCGGGCTGCGCGAGGTCGCCGAGGACCTCGCCCGTGTCGCGATCGGAGACGACGGTGCCGACGGGCACCTTGAGGCTCAGGTCGTCGCCGGAGGCGCCGTGCTTGTTGCCGCCCTGCCCGTGCTGGCCGCGCTCCGCCTCGTAGTGGCGCTTGTAGTGGTAATCGAGGAGCGTGTTCAACGCGGGGTCGGCCTCGAGCCAGATGCTGCCGCCGTCGCCCCCGTCGCCCCCGTCGGGGCCCCCGCGGGGGACGTACTTCTCCCGCCGGAAGCTGACGCAGCCCGCGCCGCCGTCACCGGCCTTGACGAAGACATCGATCTCGTCGATGAACATGGCGGGAAGCGCGGAGCCGCGCGGAGGGAATCAGTCGCGGGCGGTGGCGATGCTCACGTAGCGCGAGTCGCCCCGCCGCCCGAACTTCACGAAGCCGTCGATCTTCGCGAACAGGGTGTCGTCGCGGCCGAGCCCCACGTTCAGCCCCGGCTTGAAGCGCGTGCCGCGCTGGCGGACCAGGATGCTGCCGCCGGTGACGAACTGCCCCCCGAAACGCTTGACCCCCAGCATCTGGGGATTCGAGTCGCGGCCGTTGCGTGAGCTGCCGACGCCTTTCTTGTGAGCCATTGTCCCTACACCTCGATCTTGGTGATGCGGACCGTGGTGGCGGTCTGCCGGTGGCCGCGGGTGCGCCGGTAGTTCTTCCGCCGCTTGAACTTCACGACGGTGATCTTCGGCCCCCGGGCCTCGCCGATCACCTCGGCCGACACTTTCGCGCCGCGGAGCTCGCCGGGCGCGGCGGTGATGTGGCCGTCCTTCTGCACCATCAGCACGGAGGTGAACTCGACCGTCGCGCCCTTCGTGACGGGCAGCTTCTCGACCGAGATCACCTGGCCGGGCGAGACCCGGTACTGCTTGCCTCCGGTCGCGATGACCGCTTCCATGTCCTCTCAACCTCGCAAAACGTGAATGACCACGAAAACCTATATGACCACAAAGCCGCCGCCCCCGTCAAACTGACGCTCGGAGGGGTCAGCCGTAGCTCCCCTCGGTCAGGGCCTTGCCCCGGAACATCACCGGCGGGGCCTCCCAGCGGTAGGGCAGCTCGACGTGCCCGCCCGGCGTCTGGATCGTCCCCAGCGCCGCGAACGTGCCCTCCAGCACCGCCCGCTGCTTGCCACGGTTCCCGGGCTCCCCGAGCATGCTGCCGCGCGGAAAGCGCACCCGCGTCCAGCGCGGTGGCCGGACGCGCCGGGTGGCGGTCGGGTTGTTCGAGAGGGAGATCGTCGGGATGCCCGCCGCCTCGATGGCCCGCTGGATCAGTCCGCCCGACTGATGGCACACGGGTCAGACGGGGACGAGCAGCGCCGCGTCGACCGCCTCGGCCCGCATCCGGGCGGCGATGGCCGGCGCCGTCTCCTCCGCGAGGTCGGCGGCGCGCGGCGCGTAGCCCATCGTGCTGAAGTGGGTCGGCGCCAGGTCGCCGATCACGCCGTCGGCCCGGAGCTCCTCGAGCCGATCGAGGGGGAAGACCGTGTTCATGTCGGCCTCGGCTACCTCGTGGGCGAAGTGCGGGTGCGCGATCGCGAGGGTCGCGATCGCCGTCTCGCGCGGGATCGCCCGGTAGGACACGTCGCCGCCGAGCGCGCCGACGTCGAAGGGCGGGTCGACGCCGGGACGGTAGAGGCCTCCGGTCGTGACCACCGCGATGCGCGACTGGCCGAGGGCCTTCGCGACGGGCGTCCACGGCGTGTCCGCGAACGTGGGCCAGGGGTAGGTCTTGAAGGCGGCCGAGTAGTCGTGCGCGGCGAGCAGGGGCTCGGCCTGCGGCCACCATTCGGCATAGCGGGCGCGAAACTCCGCCGTCCACTCCATCTGGCCGCGCTCGCGCGAGCCTACCGGGGGGAGGGCGACGCCCCCCTCCGGGTGGAAGACTGCTCCTGGGTCGGAGCCATGTAGTCCCCGAGCCGCTGCCGGAGGAAGAGCCGGGAGCGGTGCACCCGCGACTTCACCGCCGGCAGGCTGATGCCGAGCGTCTCCGCGATCTCGGGGTTGGACATCCCCTCCATGTCGTGCATCACGAACGCCGTGCGGTAGTCCGGCGGCAGCGTGTCGATGGCGTGGCGCAGCACGTCCCGTAGCTCGGCCTGCACGGCGGCCTCGTCGACCCGCGGCGACCAGTCGTCCATCGGCTCGAAGTGGCGGCCGTCCTCGTCCAGCGCCGGCAGGAGCGACTCCCAGGCGATCTCGTTCTGCCGCCCCTTGCGGGAGCGCAGCTTCTGGTACGCCGCGTTCGCCGTGATCCGGTAGAGCCAGCTCCCGAACGCCGAGTCGCCCTTGAACATGTGGATCTTGCGGGCCGCCGTCCACAGCGCGTCCTGGGCCACCTCCTCGGCGTCCTCGTTGGAGCCCGTGATACGCACGGCCAGCCGGTACACGCGGTCGCCGAACGTGTTCACGAGCGCCTCCGCCGCGCCCGGCGCCCCTTCGCGGAGGGCCTGGACCAGCGCGGCGTCCGGATCGACCCTCGGTGTCGTCGTCATCGCCCACTCCCGTCGTACAGGGACAGGTACTGCTTCAGCTCGTTCACGCACTGCTCCATCACGCCGATGTCGCGGCTCACCTTCGTCATCAGGATGGCGCCCTCGAGGGAGGCCACGAGGAACTGCGCCGTGGCCGCGGGCCGGCAGCCCGCCGACACCTCGCCTCGCGCCCGGCCCTCCTCGAGCGCCTGGGTGAGCCGGGTCCGCCAGAGCGTGAAGACCTCCGTGAGCCGGGCGCGGAAGCCCTCGTGCACGTCCGACAGCTCCGAGGCCAGATTCCCCATCGGGCAGCCGCCCACGCAGTTCCGCTCCCGCTGCGTCTCGAGCAGGCGGTCGAGGAAGCAGCGGACCTGCTTCAGGCGGTCGCCGGCGGGATCCGAGAAGCACGGCTCGAGCGCCCGCTCGACGAACGAGCGGATCGCCCGGTCGAGGATCGCGTAGCCCAGGTCTTCCTTGCTCTTGA
>JACQCN010000324.1 GCA_016201575.1 Candidatus Rokuibacteriota bacterium
GGCGCCCCGGCCGCCGGCGGGCGCTCGACGAACCCGCTGTCCCGGACGCCGGCGACGACCCGATCCCAGGTGAGCTCGTCGCCCGCCGACCCGGCGCGCGCGTGCGCGAGGTCGGCTCGCTCGGCGAACGCGGCCAGGCCCATGCCCATCGGACTCCGGGGCGGCCCGGCGCGGAGGTAGACCGCGTCCTTCGCCGCCACCAGCTTCGGCGGGCGCGCGAAGTCGGTGACCCAGAGCGAGTGGACGTCCCCGGGCGCGACCTGCCCGCTCGCGACGAAGCCGGCGAGGCACTCGATCGAGTCGAACGTGTAGATTTTCCCGCGCCGCGCGACCAGCTCCGCCCCGAAGCGCGGATCCGAGATCGTCATGCGGCACCAGGCGCAGGCCGCGCGCCCGTACGCGATCGGCGCCGGCCCAGCCTCGCAGCCCGCCAGGCCGACGGCGAGCAGCGCGAGGGCGAGGCGCCTCATCCGGCGGCCCGACGCCGCCGTCTCAGCTCGACCACGACGGCGGCGACGCCGAGGAGCAGGGCGAGGATCATCGCCAGGCCCCCGGCATCGGGGTACGTCGTCACCTCGAAGTTCATGACCGTCTTGGGGCCGATCAGGGGCGGGGTGAAGGGCTCGACCTGGATCGGCGCCCCCGGGTCGAGGTTGTGCCCGAACTGGTAGAGCCAGCGGTAGAAATCGGCCAGCCCGACGAGCGCGGAGAGCCCGAAGGCCCCCACCCAGGCGAGCGCCAGCGGCAGCCGCCCGGCCAGCGCCGCCACCGCGCCGGCGGCGCACATCGCCGCGACGATCCACGGCATGAACCGGAGCTCGGCGAACGCGTCCGGATCGATGATGGCCATGCCGATGTAGTGGTTGAGCCCGTTGACGAGGGCGAGCTGCCCGCCGAGCTTGTTCACCCAGATGGTCATCGTGATCCCTTCCGGGTACTGGGGCGCCGCGAGATCGTAGCGCCAGAGCGGGAAGAAGAAGACCAGCAGCAGGAGGAGCGCCCCGAGCCCAAGCAGCGCCCGGGACACCGTCGCCATTCGCGGCGCCCGGGCCGCGACGGCCCGGGGGTGGCCCTCGGCCACCCCCGTCACGTTCAGCGCGCGCTCGGTCGCCGCCATGTCCGGCCTACTTTCCGCCGGTGCCCCAGGCGAGCGGCACCTTGGAGCCGGCCGGGGACACGCGCACGTAGCCCTGCATCTCCTGGTGCAGCGCCGAGCAGAAGTCGGTGCAGTAGTACGGGAAGACGCCCGTGCTCTTCGGGATCCACTTCAGGGTGCGCGTCTCGCCGGGCATCGGCAGGATCTCGGCGTTCTCGCTGCCGTAGACCGTGAACCCGTGCGGGATGTCCCAGTCCTGCTCGAGGTTGGTGATGTGGAAGTAGACCGTGTCGCCGACCGCAATCCCCTCGATGTTGTCCGGCTTGAAGTGCGAGCGGATCGCCGTCATGTAGACGTGCACCTCCTTGCCCTTCCGCTCCACCCGCGCCTCTTTCTCGCTCCGCGTGACGTACGGATGGCGGTTGGCCTCGAGCGGGTACATCTTCACCGACTTGTCCATCAGCAGCTTGGCGGGCAGGGCCTGGGCGTAGTGCGGCTCGCCTACGGTCGGGAAGTCGAGGAGCATCTGCATCTTGTCGCCGCTGATGTCGATGAGCTGCGCCGCCTGCGGCAGCTCGGGGCCCGTGGGGAGGTAGCGGTCCTTGGTGATCTTGTTGAGGGCGATCATATATTTGCCCCAGGGCTTGCGCGAGTCGCCGCCCGGGATCATGAGGTGCCCGATCGAGTAGTACACGGGGATACGGTCGACGATCTTCCAGGTCCCGAGCTTCCACTTGATGATCTCGGAGCTGAGGAAGCAGGACGTGTAGACGTTGCCGTTGCCGTCGAACTCGTTGTGCAGCGGGCCGAGGCAGGCCTTCGGCACCTCGCCGGCCAGGACCGACTGGTACTTGAGCACCGGCACGCCGGCCACCTCGCCGTCGTAGTCCTTGGCGTCCACGGCCTTCAGGATCTTGCCGAAGGAGTAGACCGGGATGGTGGCGGAGAGCTTGCCGCCGGCCACGATGTACTCGCCCGTGCTGTCGACGTCCACGCCGTGCGGCGACTTGGGCGTCGGCATGAAGAACACGGCCCCGGGGCAGGCATCGGCGCCGAGCACCTTGGTCTTGGCGAGCTTCTCGGACTTCACGACGCGGGTGTCCTCGTCGAGGTAGTTGTGGTAGTAGCCGGCCGGCGCCTCGTGGGCCTTGCCCTGGGCCACGCACTCCTCCGCGCGCTTCCAGTTGACGGCGACGGTGAAGTCCTTGTCGTTCTTCGAGGCGTTGACCTCCAGCAGCGTGTGGGCCTGCTCGGTGTTGTACGAGCTGAAGAAGCACCACCCGTGGGAGGGCCCCTTGCCGCAGTGGGCGAGGTCGTAGTCGAAGCCGGGCATCAGGATCTGGAAGGCGATGCCCATTTGCCCGGTCTTGGGATCGACCTTGATGAACGTGAGCGTGCCCTTGAAGTTCCCTTTGTACTCCGCGATCGGCATGTCCTTCTCGGGGATGGGGACGCTGAAGCGGGTGCCGGCGACCACGTACTCGGTGTTCTGGGTGATGAAGGGCGAGGGATGGTTCCCCGCCGAGTTCGGGATCTCGATGATCTCCGCCGTCTCGAACGACTTCAGGTCCACGCGCGCCACGCGCGGGGTGTTGTTGGCGTTGATGAAGAGCCAGCGGCCGTCGGGCACGCCGTCGGTCTGCGACAGCTCCGGGTGATGCGTGTCGTCCCAGGGGATGAAGCCCCAGGAAGTCATCAGCATCGGCCTGGTCTCCTCGGAGAAGCCGTACCCGTTCTCGGCATTCACCGCGAACACGGGAACCGTGCGGAACAGCCGCCCGGAGGGGATCCCGTACACGCTCAGCTGCCCGCTGAAGCCCCCCGAGAAGAAGCCGTAGAACTCGTCACCGCGACGAGGACCGCGACGAGACCCGCCGTCTTCAGCACACGCGATCTGCTCATGTCCGATCCTCCCGTGACTGTCCGATCGCTCGGAAATCCTCCGCCATCGCCCTACTTCTTCTTCGCCTTGGGCTTTGCGCCCTTCTCGGCCTTCTCCGGCTTCTCGCCCTTCTTCGCCTGGTCCACCGACCGCGCCAGCTCGAGGATCGCGCGCGCATCGGCCTCGGTGACGTTCTGGAAGGTCATGGGCGTGAAGTACTCGGCGAGGAGATCCTTCGCCGTCGGATCCTTCTCGAGCATCCCCTGCGGGTTCAGGATCATGTTCATGATCCACTCGGGCGAGCGCCGCCCGGTGACGCCGCCGAGGGCCGGGCCCACGTAGCGCTCCTCGAACTTGTGGCACGCGGTGCACTTCTGCTCGAACACCTGCTTGCCCCGCTCGACGCGCGCGGGATCGATGGGGCCGAGCTTCACCTGCTTCACGGGACCCACCCCTTTGCTCGGCGCGGCCACGGTCTCGCCGGGGATCGGGGCGAATCCGGCGAAGAGCACGAGTGCGGTTCCGACAACGGTCACGGTGCGCATGTTCCTCTCTGTCCTCCTCCCGGATCGGCGTGCTCGTGCATGGCTGTTTTCACCGTATCACGGAGCCATTGTCACGGAGCCCTTCGGAGTTTCTCTCTGGCCCCCCTCTCGGATCCGCGTGCAATACCGCCCTAGCCCGTATTATTCACGAACGCCGCCAGCGCGACCGGGCGGGTGGCGCAGGGCGCAGCCCCCGCGGGGCCGGCGCAGTGGGCCCCCCTCGTCCCGTCCGCCGCGCGCAGCGCGGCGTTCGGGCGAGTGGGTGACGGAGCCGGGCCGCGGGGGCTGCGCCCTGCG
>JACQCN010000325.1 GCA_016201575.1 Candidatus Rokuibacteriota bacterium
CGCGACGCCTTCGACGAGGGCATCCTGATCCCGCCCGTGAAGATCGTCGAGCGCGGCGAGCTGCGGAAGGACATCGAGGGCGTCTACCTGCGCGCCTCGCGCAAGCCGTACCTGGTCGCCCTCGACCTGCGTGCCCAGATCGCCGGCAACAACACCGCCAAGCGCCGGATCCTCGTCCTGATCCAGCGCTACGGCGCCGACGTCGTCAAGGGCGTCATGCGCAAGATCATCGACAACGCCGAGCAGGCGTTCCTGCAGAAGCTCGCCAAGCTGCCCGACGGCACCTGGCGCGAGCGCAGCTACGTCGAGGTCGCCTACGTCGGCGACCGCTCGACGTACCCCGTGCACCTGACCATGCAGAAGCGCGGCGACCGCCTGGTCTTCGACAACGCCGGGACCGCGCCCCAGGTCGGCGCCATCAACACGACCTATTCGGGCTGGCGGGGCTCGATCATGACCGCCATCAACGAGCTGCTCTGCTGGGACCAGCTCTACGCCATCGGCGGCGCGCTCCGGCACATCGAGTTCCAGCCGGCGCTCGGCGCCTTCACCTCGGCCACGCACCCGGCCTCCGTGTCGACGGCGCCGGTCCAGGCGATGGAGATCTCCCTCTACCCCGCCTACAACACGATCTCCAAGATGCTGTCCTGCGACCCCGCGTTGAAGCGCGACGTCATGACGATCGGCGGCACCAGCCAGTTCCCGCTCACGGTCTTCCGCGGCATCGACCAGTGGGGCGAGCGCTTCGGCTACCTCCTGCTCGACCCGATGGTCGGCGCCATCGGCGCCTTCTCCTTCCGCGACGGGATCGCCACCGGCGGCCAGGTGCGCAGCCCCATCTGCCGCATCGGCAACGTCGAGCACAACGAGCAGAGCTTCCCGCTGCTCGTCCTCTACCGGAAGGAGCACACCGACTCCGGCGGCGCCGGCAAGTACCGCGGCGGCAACTCCGCGGCCGTGAGCTTCATCCCCCACGGCACCACGCACATCACCCAGGACACCGAGTCCTCGGGTTCGGCCATCCCGACGGCGCCGGGCCTGGCCGGCGGCTATCCCGCCAACACCAACGCCTACCGGTTCACCCGCGACTCGGATGTCCTCCAGCGCTTCGCCGAGCGCCGGATGCCCGGCGACATCACCGAGGTCCAGGGCGAGGACGTCCTGCTCCAGCTCCGGCAGATCGACATCCACCAGGGCCCCAGCGACGTGTACGAGGTGGTCTTCGCCGCCGGCGCCGGCTACGGCGACCCGCTCGAGCGCGACCCGGAGGCCGTGCGCCGCGACGTGTACCTGGAGGACATCTCCCCGCGGGCCGCGCGCGAGATCTTCAAGGTGGCGCTGACGGGCGAGGGGGAGGATCTGCGCGTGGATCTTGAAGCGACGGCCGCGCTACGCCGGCAGGCTTTGGCGGAGCGCCTGGGCCACGAGCCGCGTCCCTTCGCCGGTCCGCGCTTGCCCATCGTCCGCCACATCACCGAGTGCCTCGATCTCGTGGAGCGGGACGGCACGCGCTGGCTGGCCTGCGCCCGCTGCGGCCAGCCGCTCGGCCCCGCCCGCGAGAACTACAAGCTCCACTGCCACCGGATCGACCGGCCGATCCAGGCCGCCAACACGCTCATCGGCGACCCTCAGCGCTTCATCGACGACGCCGTGCAGTTCCGCCAGTTCTGCTGCCCGGCCTGCGGCGGCCTGATCGAGAACGAGGTGTGCCGGGCGCAGGACCCCGTGCTCCGGGACATCGAGCTGGAGGTGGAGTAGGCCGCGCTCGATCCGGCGTATGCTTGGCGGGTTAACCCGAGGAGGCCTCATGGACTACGGCGTCGTGATGTTCCCCACCGAGTACGCGATTGCCCCCGACGAGTTGGCCCGGGCGCTCGAGGAGCGCGGCTTCGAGTCGGTGTGGTTCCCGGAGCACACGCACATCCCCGCGAGCCGGCGGACGCCCTGGCCGGGCGGGGGCGACCTCCCGAGGGACTACTGGTCGTCCTACGACCCCTTCGTCGCGCTGATGGCGGCGGCCGCGGCGACCCGGCGCCTGAAGCTCGGCACCGGCATCTGTCTCGTCGTCGAGCGCGACCCGATCACCACGGCCAAGGCGGTCGCCACCCTCGACCGGCTGTCGGGCGGACGCGTCCTTTTCGGCATCGGCGGCGGCTGGAACGCCGAGGAGATGGAGAACCACGGCACCGAGTGGAAGACGCGCTGGCGGCTGCTCCGCGAGCGCGTGCTCGCCATGAAGGAGATCTGGACCAAGCGCGAGGCGGAGTTCCACGGCCAGTTCGTCCACTTCGACAAGATCTGGGCCGATCCGAAGCCGCTGCAGAAGCCGCACCCGCCCATCATCGTCGGCGGCGACGGGACCACCACGTTCGACCGCGTCGTGGAGTTCGGCGACGGCTGGATGCCGATCCTGCGCCCGAACAAGAACCCGGTCGAGCGCATCCCCGAGCTGCGCGAGCGGCTCCGGAAGGCGGGGCGTGATCCGAAATCGGCGCCGGTGTCCATCTTCTTCGCGCCGCCGAAGAAGCCGGCGCTGGAGGCGCTCGCGGCGGCCGGCGTCGAGCGGGCGATCTTCGGCGTGCCGTCCGAGCCCCGCGACGCGGTCCTGCCGCGGCTCGACGCCTACGCGGCGGTGATGCGGGGCTAGCGGGGCGGCGCGCGGGGGGATCTAGCCGAGGAGTTCGCGGACCGTCACGCGAAGGTCCGGCGGGGCCTCGGGCGCGACTTCGTCGCCGCGGGTGAGGAGGCGTGTGTCGGCGGGGCCGTTGGCGGCCGGACGCCGGTAGACCTCCACGCGGTCGGTCCCCAGGTCGAGAAGCCACGTTTCGGCGATGCCGGCGCGGGCGATTGTGTGGGGGCAGAGCGAGTTGGCTGCCCTGCCGCCGATGGGTCAAGGAGGAGTCGCATCGGATAGAGTAAGGGCTGGAAAGGATCACTCGCATGGCCGATCGAAAGTACCGCCAGCAAGGTTACCGGGCCCAGGGCGCCGAGTCGCGCCGACCGGAGCCGCCGCCCGCCGATGCGCCGCGGAGCGGCGAGATGCTCACCCAGCACACCGTCTCCCGGTGTGGGGCGTGCGGCGCGGTCCTGCCGATCGCGACCGCTTCGCTCGAGCAGTGCCCGAACTGCCGGGCCGCCATCCACGCCTGCCGCCAGTGCACACACTTCAACACGGGCCGGCGCTTCGAGTGTGCCCAGCCCATCCCCGAGCGGCTGGCCGACAAGAACGCTCGCAACGACTGCGCCCGGTTCTCGCTCCGGGTGACGGTCGAGCGGGACGCCTCGCCCGACTCGACGCGCCCCGGCGACATCCGCCGCGGGTTCGACAACCTCTTCAAGAGGTAGGCAACGACTGGCCCTTCGTGCCGTGGGATCCCTCGTCCGTTGCCTGGGTGCAGGGCCTACAGGCCCTGAAGCTGCAGCGGGCTACACCGGCAGCTTGTCGCCGTCCGGCGGCGCCGCGACCTCGAACGCGTTGACGACGCCCGACAGGAGCGCGAAGTAGTTCGCGGCCACCGTCAGCTCGACCAGCCACTCCACGCCGTATCGGCTCTCGAGCGCGCCGAAGACCGCCTGGTCGACGCGGTTCGTGCGCATGAGCTGCCGGGTGTAGGTCACGATCTCCCGCTCTTCCGCGGGAAGCGTGCCCGGGTCGCCCTTCGCCCGGATGAGGTCGATGACCTCCGCGCGGACGCCGTTGCGGCGGGCTGCGCCGACCTGGGCCGCCCACACGTACGCCGCCTCGCGCTCGCGCACGGCGGTCAGGATGGCGACCGAGCGGAGCTTCGGCTCGACGACGCTCTCGTCGCTGAAGAAGGTGACCAGGCCGAGCACTCGCTCCGCGAGCTTCGGGCTGTGGAGCAGCATGCTGAACGGCCCGCGCACGTTGCCGAACACATTCACGACCGCGTCGACGACGGCGTGGTGCTCGGCGGGCACATCGAACTTGCCGGTGATCGGAGCGACGCGCGGCATGATGGCTCCCTTCTTGAGACCGTGGTAGGGCTGGCCTGGCCCGAGCGTGCGCCCTTCATGCAGGGTAGATGGCGAGGCCGACCGCTCGGGCCGCGGCTCCCAGCCGCACGTCGAACGACGCCAGCGACGCCGCCCGGGCCGACGTCGCCAGCGCCAGGTGAAGAGCGTCGGCCGCGCGGAGCGGAGTCTCCGTCAGGCTCAGGAGGAAGTGCTCCGCGCGGCGGTGCACGTCGCGGGTCAGCTCGACGCGCTGGTAAACACCACCGTCGAGGCGTCCGACGATGGCGTGCTGCACGCGGCGCGCAACCTCCGGCGTGGCCGCAGCTTGACGCAGACGACGCGA
>JACQCN010000350.1 GCA_016201575.1 Candidatus Rokuibacteriota bacterium
CCCGCTCGTCCCGTTTGTTGAGATATCGCACGGGCCGTGCTACGGTAGAGCGCTTCCGAGGGGAGGTGAGAGTCTGAGACCCTACGAGATTCTGGTGACCATCGATCCGCGGCCGACCGACGAGGAGGTCGTGGCGTTGCTGACGCAGATCGAGGAGAACCTGAAAGGCCTCGGCGCGGAGGTGACGAAGGTCGAGAACTGGGGGAAGCGCCGCCTCGCCTACGACATCCGCAAGCAGCGCGAAGGCACCTACGCGGTCCTCGAGACCAACGCCGAGCCCGCGATGATCAAGGAGTTCGAGCGTCAGCTCAAGCTGAACGAGAACGTGCTGCGGTTCCTCTCGACACGGGCACCGATTCGCAAGGAGCCTCGGCCGGCGAAAACTCCGGAAGTGGTCGAGGAGGTCGTTTGATTGCGAGCCTGAACAAGGTGCTGCTGATCGGGAACCTGACCCGACCCCCCGAGCTGCGCTACACCCCCAGTGGGACCGCCGTGGCCGACCTGCGGCTCGCCGTGAACCGCGCCTACACGACCCAGAGCGGCGAGCGGCGCGAGGACACCTGCTTCCTGACCGTGGTCGTCTGGGGCAAGCAGGCCGAGAGCTGCGGCGAGTACCTCGACAAGGGGAGCCCCATCCTGATCGAGGGGCGGCTGCAGACGCGCGACTGGGAGACCAAGGACGGCCAGAAGCGGAACGTGGTGGAGGTGGTCGCCGAGCGGGTGCAGTTCATGGGACGCGGCAAGCAGGCGGCGGGCGCGCCGGCGGGCGCGCCGGCGGCCGCCCCGGCGGAGACCCTCGGCGGCGACGACGGCACGCACGGGGACGACGACGTCCCCTTTTAGGAGGCCGATCAAAAAGGCCCGGATGCAAGGCGGCACGAGCGACCGAGCCAACGCCGCCGACGCGATTTTTTCAACGGCCTGAATAAGGAGGAACAACCATTCCCCCCGTAGGAGCAAAGCCCGTCAAGCGCCGGCGGTTCGGCCGGCGGAAGGTATGCAAGTTCTGCGTGGACAAGGTCGACCTGGTCGACTACAAGGACGTACGCCGGCTCAAGAGCTTCGTGACCGAGCGCGGGAAGATCATCCCCCGGCGCATCTCGGGAAGCTGCGCCGCTCACCAGCGCCAGCTCACGCACGCGATCAAGCGCGCACGCACGGTGGCCCTGCTGCCCTACTCCGCCGAGTGACGCGGAGCCGGGAGACGGAGCGCCCATGAAGGTCATCCTGCTGGACGATGTCGCCAAGGTGGGCCGTCGCGGAGAGGTGCGGGACGTCTCCGACGGGTACGCCCGGAACTTCCTGATCCCGAAGAAGCTCGCCCTGCACGCCACCGGGGGCAACCTGAAGAGCCTCTCGCACATCAAGCGGCAGCAGGAGTCGAAGGCCTCCCGCGTCAAGGCCGATGCCGAGGCCCTGCGCGCGCGCATCGAGGCCCTCACGTGCGAGGAGCGCCGGCAGGCGTCCGAGGAAGGCAAGCTGTTCGGCTCGGTGACGTCCCAGGACCTCGCCGACTTCCTGGCCCGGAACCAGGTCCAGATCGAGAGGCGCCGGATCGTGCTCGACGAGCCCCTCAAGGGCCTCGGCGAGTTCATCGTCCCCGTGCGCCTGCATCCCGAGGTGACCGCGCAGCTGAAGGTGGTCGTCGGCCGGGAATAGGGCGTGGCGACCCTCACGGAGCTGCTCGGCTCCCGGATCCCGCCCCACAGCCTCGAGGCGGAGCGGGCCGTGCTCGGCGCGCTCCTGCTCGATCGCGAGAGCCTGCCCCGCGCCATCGAGATCCTCCGGCCGCCCGACTTCTACAAGGAAGGGCATCGGATCATCTTCGGGGCGATGCTCGGCCTGTTCGAGCGCAACGAGCCCGTCGACCTCCTCACCCTCTCGGAGGAGCTGCGGCGCCAGGGAATGCTCGAGCAGGTCGGAGGCGCGGCCACGCTGGCGGCGCTCGTCGAGGAGGCGGCCACCGCCGCCCACGTCACCTCGTACGCCCACATCGTCCGCGAGAAGTCGCTCCTCCGCGACCTGATCCGCAGCGCCACGGAGATCATCACCCAGAGCTACGACCAGCGCGACGACGTCGAGGCCCTGCTCGACCAGGCCGAGGGCCTGATCTTCCAGATCTCGGAGCGGCGGCTCTCGGGAAGCGCCATCCCCGTGCGCTCGATCCTCAAGGACACCTTCGAGTACATCGAGCGGCTCTACGACCGGAAGGAGCACGTCACCGGCCTGGCCACCGGATTCCGGCGGCTCGACGAGCTCACCTCGGGCTTCCAGGTCTCCGACTTCATCATCATCGCGGGGCGCCCGAGCATGGGCAAGACGGCCTTCGCGCTCAACATCGCCAAGAACGCCGGGGTCAAGCTCAAGAAGAAGGTGCTGGTCCTGAGCCTGGAGATGTCCAAGGAGCAGCTCGTGCAGCGGTTGCTCTGCTCGGAGGCCCGGGTGAACTCCCAGAGCGTGCGCACCGGCTACCTCGAGCAGCGCGACTGGCACCGCCTCACCAACGCCGCCGGCCGCCTGGCCGAGGCCCCGATCTTCATCGACGACACGCCGGCGCTCTCCGTGCTGGAGGCGCGGGCCAAGGCGCGGCGCATGAAGGCCGAGCACGGGCTCGACCTGATCATGATCGACTACCTGCAGCTCATGCGGGGACGGAACAGCGAGAACCGGCAGCAGGAGATCTCCGAGATCTCGCGCTCGCTCAAGGCGCTGGCCAAGGAGCTGAGCGTCCCCGTGGTCGCCCTCTCCCAGCTCTCGCGCGCGGTCGAGGCGCGGCAGTCGAAGGACTACCGCCCGCAGCTCTCGGACCTGCGGGAGAGCGGCGCCCTCGAGCAGGACGCGGACCTGATCATCTTCCTCTACCGCCCCGAGCGCTACGGCCTCCAGACCGAGGAGGGCAACGTCGCCGAGGCCATCATCGGCAAGCAGCGCAACGGGCCGGTCGACACCGTGAAGCTCGTCTTCCTCCCCGAGTTCGCGAGCTTCGAGGACCGCGCGAGCGAGTTCCGCGCCGAGCCGCAGCCGTTCTGAGGGTCCACCGGACCCCGGGCGGCCGCTGGCGGCCGGCGTCAGTGCGGTGTCAGAAACGTCACCGGTGAGGCCGGACGTCCACCCCTAAAGTTCTGACTTGCCTCACCTCCGTCGTTGGCATTCCCGATGCACGGCCGCTCCCGCATGGCGCCCTTTGAGGCTTTCGCCTCGGCTCCCACCTGCGAGGGAGGAGACCAATGACGCGAACATCGGTCCTTCTCGCCGCTCTCGTCTGCGTGATCGGCGTCGGCCCGGCCGCTGCGCAATCGTTGCGCGACATCGTGAAGGACAGCGAGGGTGGGCGGATGCCCAGCCAGGGGGAGTGGCAGGGGCGGTCGGCGCCCGCCCCTGCGGAGGCGCCGGAGCCGCCCGCCGCCGCCCCGATGCCGCCGCCGGCGTCCGGCGAGCCGGCGAAGGCGGCGCCGGCGATCTGTGTGCCGCCGGGCATGCCGCCGCTCAACGACCTCGTCGCCGTCGGCTTCGGGGTGATGGTCGCGCCGGTCGAGGGAACGGAACAGATCGTGGCGGTCAACGCCATCGGGCTCGTCGTGAAGGACAAGCTGGCCCGGTATCGGGCGGGCGAGGCCTCTTTGGACTTCATCGTCTACTACGTCCACGGCCAGCTCGCGGCGGTCGATGACCACCCGGGAGACTCGTCGCAGCCAGACCTCGTCGACACCGGCATGGTCAGCCCGCGGGGGACCGCGCTCGAGCACGGGACACCTCTGTGCCAGTGGGAGCGGCTGACGGGAACGCCGGAGCCGCGGGAGGGCAAGGCGGAGCCGGGCTCCCGGATCTGAGCCGCTTCCCGATCGGGAGCAGGCACCGCCCGTCCTTCGAC
>JACQCN010000351.1 GCA_016201575.1 Candidatus Rokuibacteriota bacterium
GCGACGGGCAGGTGACGATGGGCAACACGGTGGTCAAGGCGGGCGCCCGCAAGGTGCGAAAGCTCTATAATGGCCGGGTCGTCAGCGGCTTCGCCGGCACCGCCGGGGACGCGTTCACGCTCTTCGGGCGGTTCGAGGCCAAGCTGGACGAGCACCGGGGCAACTTGCAGCGGGCGGCCGTCGAGCTCGCCAAGGACTGGCGAACGGACCGCGTGCTCCGCCGGCTGGAGGCGCTCCTCGCCGTCGCCGACGCCGAGCGCTCGTTCATCATCTCGGGGACCGGCGACGTGATCGAGCCCGACGACGGGCTGATCGGCATCGGGTCGGGCGGCCCGTTCGCGCTGGCGGCGGCGCGGGCGCTGGTGAGCCGGTCCGATCTCGACGCGCCGGGCATCGTGCTCGAGGCGCTGCGGATCGCGGCGGGCATTTGCATTTACACCAACGACCAGATCGTGGTCGAGGAGCTCTAGAAGAACCGGAAGTGAGCGCATGAGTGATTCCCTGACGCCCGCGCAGATCGTCGCCGAGCTCGACCGCTACATCGTCGGGCAGGACCGCGCCAAGCGCGCCGTCGCCCTCGCCCTCCGGAACCGCTGGCGGCGCCAGAGCCTGCCCGCCGAGCTGCGGGACGAGGTGGCGCCCAAGAACATCATCATGATCGGCCCCACCGGGGTGGGGAAGACCGAGATCGCCCGCCGCCTCGCCCGGCTGGCGCAGGCGCCGTTCCTCAAGGTCGAGGCCTCCAAGTACACCGAGATCGGCTACGTCGGCCGCGACGTGGAGTCGATGATCCGCGACCTGACCGAGCTGGCCGTCAACATGGTGAAGGCCGAGATGGCGAAGACGGTGCAGGAGAAGGCGGAGCAGCACGCCGAGGAGCGCCTGCTCGACCTCCTGCTGCCCCGCCGCGCCGGCGAGCCCTTCCCGAGCGAGACGCTCGAGCCGGTCGCGCCCGACGCCTCGTTCGAGGCCACCCGGGAGAAGCTCCGGGGCCATCTCCGCGGCGGCAAGCTCGACGAGCGGCTGGTGGAGCTGGAGACGCAGCAGCAGGCCATGCCCATGGTCGAGATCTTCAGCGGCCAGGGCATGGAGGAGATGGGGATCAACCTGAAGGACATGCTCTCCAACATGCTGCCGACGCGCACCCGGCGGCGCCGCCTGCGGGTGGTGGAGGCGCGGCGACTCCTCATCCAGGAGGAGACGCAGAAGCTCATCGACGTGGAGGAGGCCGTCAGCCAGGCGATCCGGCGCGTCGAGAACTCGGGCATCATCTTCCTCGACGAGCTGGACAAGGTCGCCGGGCGCGAGGGCACGCACGGCCCCGACGTCTCGCGCGAGGGCGTGCAGCGGGACCTGCTGCCGATCGTCGAGGGCTCGACGGTGACGACCAAGTACGGGATGGTGCGCACCGACCACATCCTCTTCATCGCGGCGGGCGCCTTCCACGTGGCCAAGCCCTCGGACCTGATCCCGGAGCTGCAGGGCCGGTTCCCGATCCGCGTGGAGCTGGACCCCCTCACGAAGCCGGACTTCGTCCGCATCCTCACCGAGCCGCGCGCCGCCCTCATCCGCCAGTACGTCGAGCTGCTCAAGACCGAGCGGGTCGAGGTGACGTTCACCCCGGACGCGATCGAGGCCATCGCCGAGATCGCGATGACGGTCAACGGCCACACCGAGAACATCGGCGCCCGGCGGCTCTACACGGTCATGGAGAAGCTCCTGGAGGAGATCTCGTTCGCCGCGCCCGACATGCCCGGCAAGGAGGTCACCATCGACGCCGGCTACGTCCAGGCGCGGCTCGCCGACATCATGAAGGACGAGGACCTGTCGAGGTACATCCTGTGATCGACCCCCGCCAGCGGGCCGAGGTCCTCATCGAGGCGCTCCCCTACATCCAGGAGTTCCAGGGGAAGACCGTCGTCATCAAGTACGGCGGCGCCGCCATGGAGCAGGCGGACCTCAAGGTCGAGTTCGCCCGCGACGTCATCCTGCTCCGCTGCGTGGGCATCAACCCCGTCATCGTGCACGGCGGCGGGCCCCAGATCGGCGCCCTCATGAAGCGGCTCGGCAAGGAGCCGCAGTTCGTGGGGGGCATGCGGGTGACCGACGCGGAGACCGTCGAGATCGTGGAGATGGTCCTCGTCGGCAAGATCAACAAGGAGATCGTGGGGCTGATCAACCTGCACGGCGGCAAGGCGGTCGGCCTCTCCGGCAAGGACGGCAACCTGATCCGCGCCCGCCGGCGGCCCCACCGGCTGCCCTCGGGGGAGGCCGTCGACATCGGCCTCGTGGGCGAGGTCGAGTCGGTCAACCCCGCGGCGATCGCGCTGCTGGAGACCAGCGGCTTCGTGCCCGTGATCGCCCCGGTGGGGGTGGGGGCGGGCGGCGAGACCTACAACATCAACGCCGACCTGGTGGCGGGCGACATCGCGGCGGCGCTCGGCGCCGAGAAGCTGATCCACCTGACCGACGTGCAGGGGATCAAGGGGCCGGACGGGGCGCGCGTGAGCACGCTCACGCGCAAGGAGGCCGAGCGGCTGATGGAGGCGGGCGTCATCGAGGGCGGCATGCTGCCCAAGGTGGAGTCGGCGCTGCGGGCGCTCCAGGGCGGGACCGCCAAGGCGCACATCATCGACGGGCGGGTGCCCCACGCCATCCTGCTCGAGCTGTTCACCAAGGAAGGCATCGGGACGGAGATCACGCTGTGACGGACACGCGCACGCTCCTCGAGTGGTCGGCCAAGTACCACGCGAACACCTACGGCCGGGCCCCGATCTGCCTGGTCCGCGGCGCCGGCATGCGCGTGTGGGACTCGGACGGCAAGGAGTACCTGGACTTCACCGCCGGGCTGGCGGTGGTCGCCCTCGGGCACTGCCACCCGCGCGTGACGGGCGCGATCCAGGAGGCGGCGGGGACGCTGCTCCACACCTCCAACCTCTTCCACACCGCGCCCCAGATCCACCTGGCCAAGCTCCTCGTCGAGCACTCCTTCGCCGACCGCGTGTTCTTCTGCAACTCGGGGGCGGAGGCCAACGAGGCGGCGCTCAAGCTCGCGCGGAAGTACGCCAAGGAGCGGTTCGCCAGCGACCGCTACGAGGTGATCGCCACCCGCGACTCCTTCCACGGCCGCACGCTGGCCACGGTGACGGCGACCGGGCAGGAGAAGTACCAGCACGGCTTCGAGCCGCTGATGCCGGGCTTCAAGCACGTGCCCTACAACGACCTGCGCGCGATGGAGCGGGCCATCGACAGCCGCACCGCCGCCATCCTGGTGGAGCCGATCCAGGGCGAGGGCGGCGTGAACGTGCCGGACGACGACTACCTGCCCGGCCTGCGCAAGCTCTGCGACGAGTCGGGCGCCCTCCTGATCCTGGACGAGGTCCAGACCGGGATGGGCCGCACCGGCCGGCTGTGGGCCTACGAGCACGCCGGGGTCGAGCCCGACATCATGACGATCGCCAAGGCGCTCGCCAACGGCGTCCCGATCGGCGCCATGCTGGCGAAGGACGCGGTGGCGGGGGCGCTGACGCCGGGCACCCACGCCACCACCTTCGGCGGCACGCCCTTCGTGACCTCGGTCGCGATCGCCACGCTCACGACGCTGCTCGAGGAGAAGCTGCCCGAGCGGGCGGCCCGGATGGGCCGGCGCCTCATGGAGCGCCTGCGGGAGATGAAGACGGCGCACGCGATCATCAAGGACGTGCGCGGCCGGGGCCTCCTGATCGGCGTGGAGCTGGCGAAGCCCGTCGGCCCGATCGTCGCCGGCTGCCGGGACGCGGGCCTCCTCGTCCTCTCCGCCGGCGACCAGGTGCTGCGGCTGGCGCCGCCCCTGATCGTGGACGACGCGTCGTGCGACCGGGCGCTGGCGACGATCGACACGGTCCTGCGGGCGCCGGCATGAAGCACCTCGTGTCGGTGACCGACCTCTCCCACGAGGAGGTGCTCCGCCTCTTCGAGGTGGCCGCCGAGCTCAAGGCGGGCCGGAAGGCGGGGCACGTGACGGCGCCGCTCGCCGGCCGGGCGCTGGCGCTGATCTTCGAGAAGCCGTCGCTGCGCACGCGCGTCACCTTCGAGGTGGGCACGGTGCAGCTCGGCGGGCGGGCCGTCTACCTCGCCGCCGGCGAGGTCGGCCTGGGGACGCGCGAGTCCGTGCCCGACGTCGCCCGGAACCTCTCGCTCTGGGTCGACGGCATCGTGGCCCGGGTGAACCGCCACGACACCGTGGTCTCGCTCGCCCGGCACGCCAACGTTCCGGTCTTCAACGCGCTCTCGGACCACGAGCATCCGTGCCAGGCGCTGGCCGACTACTTCACGCTGTGGGAGCGCGGACTCGACTTTTCGCGCGCGCGCATCGCCTGGATCGGCGACGGCAACAACGTCTGCCACTCGCTGCTGCTCATGGGCGCCCTGCTCGGCGCGAGCCTGACGGCCGCGTGCCCCGCCGGGTACGAGCCGTCCCCCGAGGTCCAGGCCTCCGTCCGCGCGAAAGGCGCGCGGCTCGACCTCACCCACGATCCGCGGGCGGCGGCGGCGGGTGCCGACGTGCTCTACACCGACGTGTGGACCAGTATGGGGCAGGAGGGAGAGCGGGCCCGGCGGCTGGAGGCGTTCCAGGGGTACCAGATCAACGAGGCCCTCGTGCGCCTGGCCCGCCCGACGGCCGTGGTCATGCACTGCCTGCCCGCGCACCGCGGGGAGGAGATCACCGACGCGGTGCTCGACGGGCCGCAGAGCGTCGTGCTGGACCAGGCCGAGAACCGGCTGCACGCGCAGAAGGCCGTGATCAAGGAGTTCATCGGTGACCGGTAAGCCCGCCCGGGTCGTCCTCGCCTACTCGGGCGGGCTCGATACCTCCGTCATCCTCCGCTGGCTCATCGAGGCCTACGGCTGCGAGGTCGTGGCCTACTGCGCCGACCTCGGCCAGGGCGAGGAGCTGATCCCGGTCCGCGACAAGGCCCTGCGCACGGGCGCCTCGGCGGTGCACATCGTGGACCTGCGCGAGGAGTTCGTGCGCGACTTCGTGTTCCCGATGCTGCGCGCCAACGCGGTCTACGAGGGGAGCTACCTCCTCGGCACCTCGATCGCGCGGCCGCTGATCGCCCGCGCCCAGGTGGAGGTGGCGCTCAAGGAACAGGCCGACGCGGTCGCCCACGGCGCCACGGGCAAGGGGAACGACCAGGTGCGCTTCGAGCTGACCTACGCGGCGCTGGCGCCCCAGCTGCGCGTGATCGCGCCCTGGCGGGAGTGGAACCTCGGCTCGCGCAGCGCCCTCCTGGACTTCGCCCGGCGGCACGACATCCCGGTGCCGGTGACGGCCGAGCGGCCCTACAGCACCGACCGGAACCTGTTCCACATCTCCTACGAGGGCGGGATCCTGGAGGACCCCTGGGCGGAGCCGCCCGCGAAGATGTTCCTGCTCACGCGCTCCCCGGAGGACGCGCCCGACGTGCCGCAGTACGTCGAGGTCGACTTCGAGGCGGGCGACCCGGTGGCCGTCGACGGCCAGCGGCTCGGCCCCGTGGCGCTCCTCGAGCGGCTGAACCGGATCGGGGGCGAGCACGGCGTGGGCCGGGTGGACCTCGTCGAGAACCGCTACGTCGGCATGAAGTCGCGCGGCGTCTACGAGACGCCGGGCGGGACGATCCTCCACGGGGCCCGGCGCGCGCTCGAGTCGCTCGCGCTCGACCGCGAGGTCCTGCACCTGCGCGACTCCCTGGTGCCCCGCTACGCCGAGATGATCTACAACGGGTTCTGGTTCTCGCCCGAGCGCCAGGCGCTCCAGGGCTTCATGGACGAGTGCCA
>JACQCN010000362.1 GCA_016201575.1 Candidatus Rokuibacteriota bacterium
CGGACGGGCCGGCCTGCCGCGCCAGGACCCGCCCGCCGCTCGGCGTCGCCGTTCGTGAATGATCCGCGCTAGTGCTTGGCGCTGGCCTTGTTCCAGTCGTCGAGGAACTTCTTGAGCCCGATGTCGGTCAGCGGGTGCTTCATGAGCTGCTCGAGCACGCCGAACGGCATCGTGGCCACGTGGGCGCCCGCCTTGGCCGCGTCGACCACGTGAAGCGGGTTACGGATCGAGGCGGCCAGCACCTGGGTCGTGAAGCCGTAGTTGCGGTAGATCTCGCAGATGTCGCGGACCAGGTCCATCCCGACGTGCGCGATGTCGTCGAGCCGGCCCAGGAACGGGCTGATGTAGGTGGCCCCGGCCTTGGCCGAGAGCAGCGCCTGCGTGGGCGAGAAGCAGAGCGTCTGGTTGACGCGGATCCCCTCCCCGCTCAGGCGGCGGACGGCCTTCAGGCCGTCCTTGGTGAGGGGGCACTTGACGACCACGTTCGGCGCGATCTGCGCCAGCTCCTTGCCCTCCTTCACCATGCCCTCGAAGTCGAGGGCGACGACCTCCAGGCTCACGTCGCCCGGCACGATCGAGCAGATCTCCTCGACCAGCGGGCGGAACGGGCGCTTCTCCTTGGCGATGAGCGACGGGTTCGTCGTGCAGCCGTCCACCACGCCGATCGCCACACCCTCGCGCAGCTCGGCCACGTTGGCGGTATCCAGGAAAATCTTCATCCGGCCTCCCCTCTGGCGCGCTCGATCCGAACGGTCGTGCCCGCCCGCACCTTCTTGAACACCGTGGGGTCGCCGACGATCCGGCCGAACACGTTGACCGGGCTCGCCGGGCGGATCTCGTCGCCGACGCTCATCGGCGTCGGCCCGAAGAAGATGCAGAACGCCCGCCCCGGCGGCCAGTACCCCAGGTCGCCGAGGCCGACTACGGCCTTCGGCGATTCTGCCGACAGCGCCCGGCCGATGTCGAAGTAAATCTCGTCGCCCCAGGTCTCGGCCTTGGCCACGATCGGCAGCGCGTCCCAGATCGCGGCCGCCGTCCGGGTGGCGTCGAGCACCGCCTCGGCGCCAGCGGCGCCCCCCGTGATGCGAATCGTCCGCGGCGCGTCCGTCATGCTGCGTCCACCGTAGTCTCCGTTCGCGCGCCGTGTCAAGGCGAGGGGCCGGCCGGGCCGGGCCTGACGCGTTGCGCCATCCCTCCGGGCATTTTTTTGTCGGCGTCGAGCCGGTCCATATACTGGTCGTAGCTTGCCCACCATCGGTGCGGGAAACCGTCGGCCCTCCCTCGGAGGGCATCATCACCGAAACGAAAGGACGAGGTGGTCCACCATGACCCGACTGTTCGTCGTACTGGCGTTGCTGGCGATGCTGGCGTCCCCGGCCCACGCGGCCCTCGAGGGATCCGCCGAAGCGCTGCGGCAGAAGACCGGCGAGCTGGCGGTGCAGCAGCGGGAGTGCGTGAAGAACGGCTTCGCGGCCGAGCAGCTGCAGCAGGAGATCCTGAAGAAGTCGTACCTGTCGCCCGCGGCGCAGCGCGAGGACGAGGACCGCGCGGTGCACGAGATGGAGACGGCGGTCGCCTGCGCGCAGCAGGCCGAGGACGAGCTGGAGAAGACGCTGCGCGCGCTCGAGATCCGGTGCCAGATCGACCTGGATCGGATGCGCGCCGGCGCCGACGTCGCCTCCATGTCGCCAGATCAGCGGACGAAGCTCGAGGAGACCGTGGCCTGCGTGAAGGCCGCACGCGAGCTCCGCCTGGGTGTCAAGAACGCGCAGACCCTGGGCAACCAGGCGCGCCAGTGCGAGCTGGAGGTCCGCAAGGTCGAGCAGTTCGTGGAGAAGGAGTACACGGCGCGGGAGTACACGAACGAGGGCGCGGGCACGGCGCGCGCCCGCGAGGAGGACCGGGCGGTCTACGAGGAGAAGCGCCAGCAGTACCTGCAGTGCGCCCGGGTCGCCCGTGCCCAGCAGGCGCAGCTCAAGGCCAGCCTGAAGCCCTACGCCAAGGACCTCAAGATCGCGCTCGTCGACGAGAGCCAGGAGGCGGCGTCAGCCCAGCAGCGGCTCCAGGCGGAGGAGCGGAAGGCGCAGCTCCAGTACTTCACCGACGATCTCCTGGCCCTCCACCTCCGGGTCAAGAAGCTCGTCGAGAGCGAGGCGGCGGGGGCCGGGCAGGACGAGCTGTCGATCCAGACCTACGGGCTGAAGGAGCAGGTCGACCGGTTCCGGAGCCAGTACTTCGCGCTGTTCCAGGCGGTCCGGCTCCGGGCCCTGGCCACGCCCGTGCTGAGCGCCGCGGACGCTTTCCTCAAGGGCGTGGCGGAGTGGCAGGCGGAGACGGCGGAGCGCGAGCACCTGGCGTTCCTCGTGTCCGAACTGCAGACCACGCGGGTCGCGGTGCGGGACGACCCCGAGAGCTCGAACGCGGGCCTGCAGAAGCAGCACGAGCTGAACATCAAGGTGTCGGGACGGTACCTCGCGCGGCTCTCGCAGGAGCGGAAGGCCCAGTTCCAGACCGCCCGCCAGCTGCTCAAGCGGGCCGACGACGTCATCGCGGCGGCGACGACGCCCCAGTAGCCGCGCGGTCCCTCAGGGCGTCTCTCCCTGCGCCTGCCGGTAGTCCGCGAGCGCGCTCGCGAGCCGGCTCGTGTCGGGAATCGCGGAGAAGCCCTCTCCTTCCACCGAGAGCGCCGCGGCGCACGCCGCCGCCGCGGCGGCTTCCCACGGGTTGCCCTCCAGCTCGTACTGCAGCATGAAGGCGGCGGCGAAGACGTCGCCGGCGCCCGTCGGGTCCACCTCCCGCGCCGCCAGCGGCGGCACTCCGTAGCGCTCGCCGTTCACGAACAGCAGCGCCCCGAGGCGGCCCGCGGTGACCACGCCGATCGGCACCTGCTGGAGCCACCGGTCGACGTCGGCCGCGGCCGCGCGCACGTCCTCCCCGCTCAGGAAGAGGGCCCGGACGCGCGCGAGCAGGAGCGGGGCGCTGTCCCAGCGCATCGGCACCAGGCTGCCGTCGGCCTTCCGTCCGCGCAGCCAGCCCTGCGCCGCCGCGCCGATCGTCGCGTCCGCGAAGCTGGCGGCGGTGGTGGGATCGAGCTCGTTCAGCACCGGCGCCAGGAGGACGATCGGGGCGTCACGCCAGTCCTCGGGGACGGCGTCGGGGCCGAGCGGGGCGGCCTGGCGCTGGCACGAGAGCACGCGCCCGCCGGCCGCGTCGCGCGCGTGGGTGAACGTGGTCGTGTCCGGGCTCGGCACGGCCACCACCTCGATGCCGGGCGGGACCAGCTCGA
>JACQCN010000030.1 GCA_016201575.1 Candidatus Rokuibacteriota bacterium
CTTCAGATTTATTTTCTGGCTGCTTTTTTCTCTTTCGGCTGTTTTCTCTTTTTTGTTGTTCGACACGAACGTAAACAGCAAGGCTGAAGACACAGCATCTATAGTCGGAGACGTGTGCTCTTCCGATCTGTCGCTCACGCGCGAGCCCGCGTGCGGGATGTCGAGCCCCTCGACCCGCGATCGCAGCGCCTCGGCCACGGCGGCGGCGCCAGC
Organism: Candidatus Rokuibacteriota bacterium; assembly: GCA_016201575.1. Lineage (GTDB taxonomy): Bacteria > Methylomirabilota > Methylomirabilia > Rokubacteriales > CSP1-6 > AR9. The sequence continues at coordinate 214 of JACQCN010000030.1, forward strand.
GGGGTTGGTCCCCGCGAGGACGACCGCGAACTCCTCGCCGCCGTAGCGGGCGGCAAGGTCGCCGGGGCGGTTGAGCGCCGTGTCGAGCGCGTTCGCCACCCGCTTCAGGCAGTCGTCGCCGCTCTGATGGCCGTAGGTGTCGTTGTAGGCCTTGAAGAAATCGATGTCGATCATGATCAGCGACATCGGCGTCGAGCTGCGGAGCGCGCGGCGCCACTCCAGGTCGATGAACTCGTCGAACCGCCGCCGGTTGGCGATCACCGTCAGCCCGTCGAGGAAGGAGATGTACTGGAGCCGCTGGTAGGCGGCGTCGAGCAGCCGCGCCACTTCGAGCGATTCCTCCTCCAGCGCCTTCCGCCGGTCGATCTCGCGCTTGAGCCGGAGGCACGCGCGCACGCGCGCGAGCAGCTCGAGCCGCGCCGGCGGCTTGGCGATGTAGTCGGTGGCGCCGGCGGCGAAGGCCTGCTCCAGCGCGCCGGTCTCCGCCGGCCCCGCCATCATGATGATCGGGATGTCGCGCAGCCGCTCGTGCCCGTTGATGACCGCGCACGCCTCGATCCCGCTCATCTCCGGCATCGCCACGTCCAGGAGGATGACGTCGATGCCCGCCGGAGCGAGGGCGGGATCGTCGAGCCCGAGCTGCCGGAAGGCCTGGCGGGAGGAGCCGACGGTCAGCACCTCGGTGTAGCCCTCGTTCCCGAGGAGCGACTTCACCAGATTCCGGTCGTCCGCCGCGTCGTCCACGATCAGGATCGCCATACGCCCCTTGAGAGCAAGCACAGACGATGCCAGCTCTAACTACCGACGAAATAGACTAAACTCGGCATCGACACGATATCGATTCCAGGCAGAGTGGCACGCGCATGCCGTCAGGTCTTGCGGGGAGATAATTGTTCGGGATCGTCCGGGCACTGGTGCGATCCTCGTGGTCTGATGCTGACGACTGCTCCGACGAAGATCGTAGACAAAGGTTCCGCGACGGAGATCGGGGCGCGCCGCCTGCGCGCGAAGAAGCCCGCGCGTCAGGCCGGGCGCTGGCTGCGCGAGGTGAAAGGCATCCTCGCGCTGGCGCTCGCGGCCTTCGGCCTGACCGCGATCGCCGCGTTCGACCCCGCGGTGCACCCGCTCGATCAGTCGGGCCCCGTGGGCCCGATCGGCGTGTGGCTCGGGTGGCTCTTCTTCACCGCCTTCGGCCACGCGGCGTACATCGTCCCGCTGCTGCTCGGCCTCTGGGGCGTGTCCGCCTTCGTGCGCCCGGTGCTTCACCGCGGGGCGCCGATGCTGGCGGGGATGGCGGTCCTGCTGGTGGCGGTGACCGGCGTCCTCGCGCTCGCATCCGACACGCTGAGCGAGGTGCGGATCCATCGCGGCGGCATGCTGGGCGGGGCGGTCGTCGAGACGCTGAAGCTCTCGGTGGGCGGGGCCGGCACCTGGCTCGTGCTGCTGGCGGCGATGCCGATCGGCTTCCTGCTCGTGACCCAGTCGTCGTTCGCCGCGCTGGGCCGGCGGGTCGGCGCGCGCGTGGCGGCGCTGCGGAGCCGCGCGCGCCCGAAGCCCGCGCCGGTGCAGCCGGAGCTGCCGTTGTTCGCGGCCTCGCCCGCCGGAGCCGAGTCCGAGGCGCCGGCGGCGCCGCCGCCCCCCGTGGTCATCGAGCTCGCGAAGCCCCGCGGCGGTCTCGCCGAGAAGGGCCTGGCCTGGCAGGAGACGTTCGACTTCGGCAAAAGCGGCGCGCAGGCCTTCCAGCTCCCGCCGGTCGGCCTGCTCCAGGCCCCGCCGGCCTCCGCGCTGCGGATGACGCGCGAGGCGCTGCAGGACAACGCCGAGATCCTCCGGCGCAAGCTCCAGGACTTCGAGGTCGAGGGCCGCATCGTGCAGGTGAGCCCCGGGCCGGTCATCACGTCCTACGAGTTCGAGCCGGCGCCGGGCGTCAAGGTGAGCCAGGTCGTGAACCTCACCGACGACCTCGCGCTCGCGCTGAAAGCGGCCAGCGTCCGGATCGTCGGGCCGATCCCCGGCCGCGGCACCGTCGCCATCGAGGTGCCGAACCCGGAGCCGACGACCGTCTACCTGCGCGAGATCTTCGTCTCGACGGACTTCGTGGAGTCCAAGGGCCGGCTGCCCCTCGCGCTCGGCAAGGACGTGACCGGCCAGGCGGTCGTGTCCGACCTCACCGCGATGCCGCACCTGCTGATCGCGGGCGCTACGGGGTCGGGCAAGTCGGTCGGGCTGAACACGATGATCTGCTCCATCCTCTACAAGTCCACGCCCGCCGACGTGCGCTTCCTGATGATCGATCCCAAGCGGCTCGAGCTCGGCGTCTACCAGGGCATCCCGCACCTGCTGGCCCCGGTGGTGACCGACGCCAAGGAGGCGGCGGCGCGCCTGCGCTGGATCGTGGCCAAGATGGACGAGCGCTACAAGCTCCTCCAGGGCAAGCAGGTGCGCAACATCGAGGGCTACAACAAGGCGGCGGGGCCGGCGGAGAAGCTGCCCTACTGGGTGGTCGTGGTCGACGAGCTGGCCGACCTGATGGTGGTGTCGGCCGGCGAAGTGCAGACCTCGCTCGTGCGCCTGGCCCAGATCGCGCGGGCGGTCGGCATTCACCTGATCATCGCCACCCAGCGGCCCTCGGTCGACGTCGTCACCGGCCTCATCAAGGCCAACTTCCCCACGCGCATCGCCTTCCAGGTGGCCTCCAAGGTCGACTCCCGCACCGTGCTCGACGGCAACGGCGCCGAGCAGCTCCTGGGCCGGGGCGACATGATCTTCGTGCCGCCGGGGGCGGCCCGGCAGGTCCGCGTGCACGGGTCCTGGGTGTCGGACGAGGAGGTCAAGGCGATCGGCGAGTTCCTGTGCAAGCAGGGCGCCGCGGTGTACGAGGAGGTGGCCCTCCCCACGGACGACGTCGAGGCCGGCGAGGCGAATGCGGCCGAGCGCGACGACGTCTACTGGGATGCGGTGCAGCTGATCATCGGGCAGCGCCAGGCATCGATCTCGTTCCTGCAGCGGCGGCTCAGGCTCGGGTACCCCAAGGCGGCCCGGTTCATCGATATGCTGGAGCAAGACCGGGTCATCGGGCCGGGCGACGGCGCCAAGCCGCGCGAGGTCCTGGTGGGGCCGGAATATCTCGCCAGGCGAGGGAAGTGACCATGCTCGCGGTGTTGCTGGCCGTCGCGCTCCTGCTGTCCCCCCGCGTCGCCGTCGCGGACTCGGCGCTCGATGACGTCATCGGTCGGATCGAGGACCGCTACGCGAAGCTCGAGGACCTGAAGGCCGCCTTCCAGCAGACGTCGTTCAACAAGAGCCTGAACCAGACGATCCCCGCCGACGGCACGGTGTACCTGAAGAAGGGCGGCAAGATGCGCTGGGAGTACCGGGCGCCCTCGCCGCAGCAGATCGTGTCCGACGGCCGGTCGATCTGGATCTACACGCCCGAGCTGAACCAGGTCAACGTCGGCGAGGCGCCGAAGGTGCTGGCGGGGCCGGCCGGCAGCTTCCTCGCGGGGCTCGGCAAGCTCCGGACGTACTTCACCGTGCGCTTCCTCGACCCGGCGCAGAAGGTGAACGCCGAGGGCCACTACGTCCTCGACCTGCGGCCGCGCAAGCCCGAGCCCACCCTCGCCCGCCTCGTCGTCGAGGTCGATCCGCGCGAGTGGCTCGTCCGCGGCGCCGAGGTGTACGATCAGTTCGACAACACGGTGCGCATGCGGTTCACGAAGATCGCGGCGAACGGCGGGCTGCCGGACCGGCTCTTCGCGTTCGTGCCGCCCAAGGGCGCCGCCACGGTCCCCATGGACGCCCGGTAGCAAGGTCGGAGATGGCCGAGAACTCGTTCGACGTCGTCTGCAAGGTCGACATGCAGGAGGTCACCAACGCCCTGGACCAGGCGCGGCGGGAGATCGAGACCCGCTACGACCTGAAGGGCACGAAGAACGAGGTGACGCAGGAGAAGAACGAGCTCACCGTGCTCGCGGCCGACGAGATGAAGCTGCGCGCGGTGGTCGACATCCTCCAGTCCAAGCTCCACCGGCGGGGCGTGCCGCTCAAGGCGCTGAGCTTCGGCGACGTGGAGTCGGCGGCGGGCGGCGCGCTCCGCCAGAAGATCACGCTCCAGCAGGGCATCCCGCCGGACAAGGCCAGGGAGATCGTGCGCCTGATCAAGGACACCAAGCTGAAGCTGCAGGCGTCGATCCAGCAGGACCAGGTCCGCGTGTCCGCCAAGAGCCGCGACGACCTCCAGGCCGTGATCGCGATGCTCCGCCAGAAGGACCTGGGGATCGCGCTCCAGTTCGAGAATTACCGGAGCGGCTGAGCCCTCAGCAGCTCTTGGCCGGTACGGAGCCCCGCGCCAATCTGGCAGCGGGGCGCACCGCCGGCACGCCCGGAACTATGAAGCCTGCCGGCGGCGACATACTTTTCAGTGGTTAACCGCTGGCGCCTTTCTTGCGGGGCGCCGTGCCGAGGAACTCGAGAACTGGATGGGGCCGAAGCGGGTTCGGATCACGCCGGGGCTCAGGGAGGCGTTGGAGTGGCTCACGCTGTCCAGGTCGGTGTTGGGGGCGCGCGTGCGTTCGGAGTTGGCCGGGAACCCCTTTTTGGGCGAGGAGTGGCCCCTGCCCTTCCCCGCGTCCGCGCCCGTCGACACCGACCTGATCCTGGTGAATTGGGGCCGGCGTCCGACGGTCCGCCTGAACCGCGAGGGGGTACCGATGCTCCGGTTCTCCTCTCACGGGGGCCACGGCGGCGATCCCGCGTCGGCGCGCCGGCTGCAACGCCGCGCCCGGTGGGTCCTGGTGGTCCTCAAGCGGCGCGCTGAGATCCTCGAGCGCGTCGGCCAGGCGGCAGTGGAGGCGCAGCTCGGCTATCTCGACGGACAAGCCGAGTGGCCGATCCCGCTGGCGGCGGCTGCCGTGGCGAAGCAAATCGGCGTGCATCCCTCCACCGTGAGCCGCGTGATCCGGCAGAAGCGTCTCCTTGCTCCGCGCGGGGTCGTCGACCTGCAGAGCCTCTTCGGGCGGTCGAAAGCCGAGGCTCGACAGGCGGTCCGTGACTTGCTGGCCTCGGAGGCGGCCCATGGTAGATTGACGGACA
>JACQCN010000363.1 GCA_016201575.1 Candidatus Rokuibacteriota bacterium
CAGGAGGGGGCCGTCGTCCGCGAGGCCGCGGCCGGACGCCACGTACGTCAGGGCCGGCCGCCCCATTGCGAGCCCGCACGCGCAGAGCGAGTGGAGCCGGTCGCCCGCCGCGCCGCCGACGCTCTTTTCGATCTGACCGAACAGTTCCGGAGGCACCGCCAGCGGCCGGTCCAGCGCGTGAAAGAGATCGAAGGCGCGGGCCAGCCCCTCGATCGCCTCGGGCTGCGAGCGGGGGCGCGACGATTCCAGTATGTCGATACCGAAGGCGCCGGCCACCGATCCGAGGAGGAGGTCGAGCAGGACCGGATTACCGGTTCGCGACGCCAGCGTCTGTTCGAGAGTCGCCGCCGCGCCCGCGTCGCCGCGCCGGCGCGCCATCGCCCACCGAAGCGCGAAGAGATAGGCGAGGTGATCGCCTTCCTTGGCTCTCGGCTCGCGCTCGAGCTGATCGAGATCGGCCACGGCGCCGGCAAGCTTGTCCTCCCGGATGCGGCGCTCGGCGCTGGCGAGGAGCAGGCGAAACCGGCTCTGTCGCACCTCCGGATGCACGCCGTTGATCGACTCCGCCTCCGCCAGGAGGTCGAGGGCTTTTCGGTTCGCCCCGCGGCGCTCGGCCGCGCGCATCAAGTAGAGCAGCGGCTCCAGGTCTCGCGCATGGGCGCGCCGCCAGGCCTCGGCCTCGGCTTCGGCCCGCGCGGGGTCGCGCGTCGCGTAATGCGCGACCAGGGCGCGGAAAACCGGTGGCTCCGGGCTCGCGACCCGCGCTCGTTCCAGAAGCCGACCGCGATCGAAACACTCGGGCAGCACCCGGGCGCGGATCAGCTCGCGCAATTCGTCCTCCGAGCCCACGTCGAAGGAGTCGAGGATCTCCTGAGGATCGGACGGGAAAAGGCCGGCCATGTGAAGCAGCACCCGGCACCCTTCGGGCCCCGAAGAGGACAGCACGCGGGTCTGGATCGCCGCGGTGAGGTAACGATCCCAGACACCGAGCGCGCTCTCCCACATCCCCGCCCGTTCCAGCGCGAGCGCGACCAGCCGGAGGGAATCCAGGTCTCGCCTGCCCCGGAGCAGCGACTGCAGCAACGGCTCGGGACTCAGGCCGACGCGGAGCCACTGGTCCAGCACGGTGGCGATGCCGGTCCGCCTGAAGTCCGCCGGGGACGCCGACAGCTCCCTCAGGAGATCCTGGATCGCCGCGGCCGCCCGCCGCCGATCCTTTCGGGCGAAGGCTTCGATCAGCAACTTGAGGTGCTTCTCGAACGGCGCTCGGCCGCCGCTCACCTTGTCGAGTAACGTGGCGACGGCCACCGAGCGATCTTCGCGCGCTCCGGGGTCTCCGATCAGGCGGCGCAGCACCGGCACGAGACGGCCAGGCCCCGAGTCTGCGGGAATCGCCGAGAGATTCGCGAGGACCACGGCGTCGGCCCGGCGGTAGAAGGCGTCGATCGCGCGAATGAGGAGCTTCCACGGCGCGAGGGGCGAGCGGCGAGGCATCTCGTCGAGCCGACCGAGGGCGCCATCGGGCAGCGGACCGGTCGTCACGGCCGTGAAGAGGTCGCACACCGCGCGGGCCGCGCGCTTGAGGGGATCGTCGGCGGGCAGGGCCGGAGACTCGACCAGCACCTGGGGGTCGGCCAGCTCCCGGGCGAGGATCGCTTCCAGCTCGTGCCGGCGTGCCGGGTCGGATGCGGCAAGCTCGGCCAGCAGCGCCGGGACGTTCCCGGCGAACCTCAGCTCGCTCCGGCGCACGAGGGAAGCGAAGCGGTCGCGGGACGCGGGAAACCGTTCGGCCACCAGGGCCGCGAGCGCTCGCGCCTCGTCGGGCATTCCGCCGGCCGCCAGCGCGTCGATGCGCGCCTGGTAGGCGGCCACGACCAGCGCTTCGGTTTCGGGGCCGCGCGTCTCCTTGAGGAACTGCTTCGCGACCTCGACCGCGTCCCGCGTCTTGCCGGCGCCGATCAGCGCCTCGACCTGCGCCCGCCGCTCTTCGGGGCTGATGCCGGAGACCGTGATCGGCCGATCACCCCGCCGGTCCTTGTGACGCCGGCCCATCTCGCTCCCTTCTTCTCCTCCGCCGGTGTGCCGCAGGGTGTTTCCCGATCACCGGGCGCCGCCGCGACAGACGCCCCGCGCATTATGCCGCGGCGCCGACGAGATGTCGACGCTCACCTGCGGGGGCGAGAACGTCCGTGTTCGTTTGCATGAACCCGGGAGCACGGCCTGACGCCGTCTTCGCCGCCCTAGCGCACATTATTCACGAACGGGAGTCGCGCGTGGCGGGCGGGTCCTGTCGCAGGGCGCAGCCCCGCGGGTCCGGCTCCGTCACCCACTC
>JACQCN010000364.1 GCA_016201575.1 Candidatus Rokuibacteriota bacterium
GCACCTCTTCTGGGAGAAGACGCTCCAGAGCGTGACGGCCAACACGCGCGCCGACGGCGAGGCCTTGCTCGCGGAGGCGGCCGCGATCCCGATCCGCCCGCGGGTCCAGCGCTACGGGCTCGGGCACGCCAACCGCGCCCTGCAGGATCTGGCCGCCGACCGCGTGCAAGGCACCGCGGTCCTGATCGTGGACTGAAGGCGAGGGAAAGCGAGTGATCTACCTCGACACATCGGGCGCGCTGGCCCATCTCCTCGCCGAAGATCGCTTCCCGCCGGACCATCTCTGGAACGAGTCGCTGATCTCGAGCCGACTTCTCGAGTACGAGATCTGGACGCGCATTCACGCGCGAGAGCTGGCGCGCTCGCACGGCGACCACGTCCGAGCGCTCGTCGCCCGCGTGGCGCTCATCGAGCTCGCTTCGCCCGTCCTCGTCCGTGCGCTCGAGCCGTTCCCGACCCCTGTTCGGACTCTCCACGCCCTCCACCTCGCCTCGATCGAGTTTCTCCGCGCGCACGCGCAGTCCGTCACGCTCGCCACCTACGACGATCGCTTGACGAGGGCCGCGACGAGTCTGGGAATCCCCCTCTTTCCCCTGTAGCGCTGCCCGGAGCCGGGCCGCCCCGCGTGCCGGGGAATCGGAGAGGGCCCCGACGGCTCCCTCCGAGGTCTCCCCCGGATTCGATTGCGCCGGCAAAGCCGGCGCTCGAAAATCGTGACCGCGACGAATCACCGTTGCTCCGCCACCCTGTCAGGAGCGTGTCGGAGTACTCGCCGGTCCGAGCGCCGGCTCCGCCGGCGCAACGACCCTGGGGGACGCTCGAAGGGGGCCGCCGAGGCCCCCTTCGACGATCTACCGCGGCGCGTACATGATGACGGCGACGCCGAGGAGGCACACAACCGCGCCGATCAGGTCGAAGCGGTCGGGCTGAATCCCGTCGATCACGAGCCCCCAGACCACCGAGGCCACCACGAAGACGCCGCCGTACGCCGCGTACACGCGCCCGAAATGGGCGGGCTGGTACGTGGGGACGACGCCGTAGAGGACGAGCAGGAGCGCGCCGGCGAGGCCGAGGGTCCAGGAGGCGCCGCTGCGCCACCACTGCCAGACGAGATAGCCGCCGCCGATCTCGCAGAGCGCGGCGGCCAGGAAGAGCAGGACCGAGCGGGCCATCGGGCCCCGGTCAGCCCTTGAGCTGCTGGATGACGCGGGTGAGGGTCTTCTTGGCGTCGCCGAAGACCATCAGCGTGTTCGGCCGCACGAACAGCTCGTTCTCGATGCCGGCGAAGCCCGGGCTCATGCTGCGCTTGAGCACGATGACGGTGCGCGCCTGCTCCACGTTGAGCACCGGCATCCCGTAGATCGGGCTGCCGGGGTTGGTCTTGGCCGCGGGGTTCACGACGTCGTTGGCGCCCACGACGAGCGCCACGTCGGTCTTGCCGAACTCGTCGTTGATGTGCTCGAGATCGAAAAGCTGGTCGTAGGGCACGTCGGCCTCGGCCAGCAGCACGTTCATGTGCCCCGGCATCCGGCCCGCCACCGGGTGGATCGCGTACTTGATGGACGTCCCGTGCTGCTCGAGGATCTCGGTCAGCTCGCGCACGGCGTGCTGGGCCTGGGCCACCGCCATGCCGTACCCGGGCACGACGATCAGCGACTGCGCCGCCTCGAGCACGGCGGCCGCGTCGGCGTCCGTGCCCTCGTTGACCCCCACCGCCGCCGGCCCCGCCGCTACCGCGGCCGACTCCGCCGTCGAGCCGAAGGCCCCGAAGATCACGTTCCCGAACGACCGGTTCATGGCCCGGCTCATCAGGATCGAGAGCACGAAGCCGGAGGCGCCATCGAGGGCGCCGGCGATGATGAGGACGTTGTTGGACAGCACGAAGCCCGTGGCGGACGCGGCGAGGCCGGCGTAGGAGTTCAGCAGCGAGATCACCACGGGCATGTCGGCGCCGCCGATGGGCAGGACCATGAGGACGCCGAGGAGGAAGCCGAGCCCGAGCATCCCGTAGAAGAGCGGCGACCGACCGGGATCGACGATCAGCACCGCCAGCAGGACGAAGGTCACCACGAAGAGCGAGATGTTCGAGGTGTTCTGTCCCCGGTACGTCACCGGCACACCCGTGAGCAGGCCCTGGAGCTTGCCGAAGGCCATGAGGCTGCCCGTGAACGTGAGGGCGCCCAGCACGCACTCGAAGCCGATCGCCCCCATCTTCACCGAGCCCAGCTCGACGCCGTGCCGGTAATACTCCGAGATGCCCACGAGGGCGGCGGCAAGACCGCCGAAGGCGTGGGAGAGCGCGATCCGCTCGGGCATCTTGGTCATCGGGATGAGGAGGCCCATCGCCGTGCCGATGGCCGAGCCGACGATGAAGCCGGCGATGATCCACTCGTAGCTGATGATGTCGCGGTGGAGGAGCGTGCCGACGATGGCCAGCAGCATCCCCACCTCGGCGAGGAACATGCCGCGGCGGGCCGTCTCCGGCGAGCTGAGCCCCCGGAGGCCGAGGATGAAGAGGACCGAGGCGGCGAGGTAGAGGAGCTGGACCCAGGACGCGGTCACGGCCGCCGCTTCTCCTTCCGCTTGAACATCCGGAGCATGCGGTCGGTGATGACGAAGCCGCCCACCACGTTGATGGTGGCCGCGGTGACGGCGACGAAGCCGAGGGCCGTGCTGACCGCGTTGTAGTGGGCGCCCGCCGCCACGATCGAGCCCACCAGCGAGATGCCCGAGATCGCGTTCGTGGCCGACATGAGCGGCGTGTGGAGCAGCGGCGGCACCCCGGAAATGACCTGGTAGCCGACGAAGGCGGCGAGGAGGAAGATGTAGACTCCGAAGATGACGTCCGGCGCCATCAGGCTCCCATGAGCTGCGGGTGCACGATCCGCCCGCCGTGGGTCACCACGGATCCCCGGGTGATCTCGTCCTCGAAGTCCGGCGTGAACGCCCCGTCCCGCACGAGGTGGAAGACGAGCTTCTCCATGTTGCGCGAGAACATCTGGCTCGCGTGGACGGGCAGATCGGAGGCGAGGTCGACGGAGCCGAGGATCGTCACCCCGTCCCGGCTGATCGTCTTCCCGGGCTCCGTGAGCTCGCAGTTGCCCCCCTGCTCGGCCGCGAGGTCGACGATCACGGAACCCGGCCGCATCCGGCGCACCATGTCCTCCGTGATCAGGATCGGCGCGCGCCGGCCCGGGATCAGGGCGGTGGTGATGCAGACGTCGGTGCGCGCGAGGCGCTCGCCGATGACCTCCCGGTTCCGGCGCTGCGTCTCCTCGGCCAGCTCGCGCGCGTAGCCGCCGGCCGTCGCCGCGTCCTCGGCGATCCCCGTCTCCACGAACTTGGCGCCGAGGCTCTCGACCTGCTCCTTCACCGCCCGGCGGACGTCGAAGGCCTCGACGATGGCCCCGAGCCGCCGCGCGACGGAGACGGCCTGGAGCCCGGCGACGCCGGCGCCCAGCACGAGGACACGCGCCGGCGCGACGGTGCCCGCCGCCGTCATCAGCATCGGAAAGAACTTCGGGAGCGCCTCGGCGCCCAGGATGACGGCCCGGTAGCCCGCGGCGGTGCCCTGCGAGCTGAGCACGTCCATCGTCTGGGCGAGCGTGGTGCGAGGGATCTGGTCGAGCGCGATCGCGGTCACGCCCCTGGCGGCCAGGGCCCGGACCAGCTCGAGGTTCGTGGACGGGTACAGCAGGCTGATCAGGGCCGCGCCCGGGCGGAGCAGATCGACCTCGCGCGGCGTCGGCGGGTGGATCTTGACCACCAGGTCGGCCCCCGCCAGCACGGCATGGGCGGCGGGCTCGACGGCGGCGCCGGCGTTCCGGTAGTCGTCGTCGGAGAGCCAGGCGCCCGCGCCGGCACCCGCCTCCACGGCGACCGGGAGGCCCTTGCCCGCCAGCCGCTTGACGGTCTCCGGGACGATGGCCACCCGGCGCTCGCCGGCCTTCACCTCTTTCGGGACCCCGATCGTCACGGCGCCAACGCTACCGTGGCCCGAGCGAACGCGACGACTTTAAAACGCCCACCGTCACGCCTCCCCCGCTTCCTCTTCGGTCATCGCCCGCCGGAGCGCGATCAGCCGCGCGTCGCGAGCCCGGATGAGCGCCTCGTGCGCCCCGGGCCCGTACTCGTGAAAGCCCTTGCCCGCGCGCGCGCCCGTGTGTCCGCGCGCGATCAAGTCTTCGAGCAGCGCGTGAGGCTTCGAGGCGGAAGACAGGTCGGGATATACATAACTGGCCACGGCCCGGAACGTCGTCAGGCCGGCCAGGTCCATGATCTGGAACGGGCCGACGGCGGTCCAGCGGAGCGCCAGTCCCCACCGCATCGCCTCGTCCACGTCCTCGGGCGTCGCGACGCCCTGCTCGACGATGTGGACGGCCTCGCGCACGAGGGCCATCTGGAGCCGGTTCCAGAGAAAGCCCGGCGTATCGCGCTCGACCCGGAACGGGCGGCGCCCGATGCGCTGCGCGAGGGTGACCGTGGCCCGCATCGTCTCCTCCGAGGTCTTCGCCCCACGGGTGATCTCGACGGGCAGCGTCAGGTGGGGCGGGTTGAGCCAGTGGAAGCCGACCACCCGCTCGGGCCGATCGGCGGACGCGGCGATCGCCGAGATCGACAGGCCGGAGGTGTTGCTCGCCAGGATCGCGTCGGGCCTCGCGAGTCGAGAAAGGTTCCGGATGAACGCCTGCTTGAGCGCGAGGTCTTCAGGAATGTTCTCGGAGACGAAGGCCGCCCCCGTCACCGCCTCCGCCAGGTCCTGCGTCAGGCGCAGCCGGGTCAGCGCCCCGGTGGCGGCGGCCTCCGTGAGCAGCCCGGCCGCCACGAGGTCGCGCTGGTTCTTCCGGATCCGGTCGAGGGCGGCGTCGAGGTTGTCGCGGCTCCGGGACTGGAGCACCACCTCGAGGCCGGCCTCGGTGCACACCTCGGCGATCCCCGGCCCCATGATCCCCGCCCCGATCACCGCGACGCGCATGCCTCCGCCTCCTTGGTCAACGTCTCAGAGTTTGTGAATCAATCGGGAGTTCACGTTGTGGACCCCCGCTCTTGCTGGGCTTTTCGGACGAGCTTCCGCCGTTCCGGGGATATTTTCACAACCTCTCAGTCGAGCGGCGGCATGACGTCGGGCTCGACCTGGTAGCCGTCGGCGATCGAGTTCGTGGAGTTGAACAGCCCCACGATCGCCATCACCTCGCCCAGGGCCTCGGTGTCGAGGCCGAGCTTCCGGGCCGCCGCCGTGTGCGAGTTGATGCAGTAGGCGCACCCGTTCGTCGCCGAGACGGCGAGCGCGATGATCTCGCGCGTGAGCGGGTCGAGCCGCGAGGTCCGGCCGATCGACTCGGGGTGCATGAGGGCCTTGAGCCGCGTCCAGACGAGCTCCAGGTGGTCCGGGTTCGTGGCCAGGACGCGCCAGAAGTTGGGAACGGACTTGAGGCTCTTGGTCTGCTTGATGTCGGCGTAGATCTTGGCCACCTTGCCGGTCGCTTCCTCCTCGGAAACGGGCCGGACGGTGGCGACGCGGCCGTCAGCCATGGGCGTCCCTCCTGCGCCTCTCGGCGGGGTGATGGCTGAATGATACGCGATGAGCGGCCTCCCGTTCACGCGCTCCGCGTGTTCACGATCGGCCACCCGCAGTCGGTGCACGGCGCGAGCCAGCCTGTCCGGGGGGACGCGGCAGGCGCCAGCGGTCACGCCTTGGCCGTTGACCCCATCGTCCTGCCCACCCGCGAAGCCGGCGATGCCGCCCGCCGGGACCGTAGCTGTCCTTGACCCGTCGGGCGCCGGGGGCTACCCTCGCCTCGCCTACCCCTCACCGCTCGAAGGAGGATCCCGACGATGCGCAAGGACATCGCGTTCAAGACCGAGGACGGCGTGACGCTGCGCGGCTGGCTCTACCTTCCCGATCGCCCGACCGGTTCCGCGCCGGCGGTGGTCATGGCCCACGGCTTCTCCGCCGTGAAGGAGATGTACCTGGACCGGTTCGCGGAGAGCTTCGCGGCCGGCGGCCTCGCCGCGCTCGTCTTCGACAACCGGAGCTTCGGCGCGAGCGACGGCACGCCCCGCCTGCACATCGACCCCTGGCAGCAGGTCCGCGATTACCGCGACGCGATCACCTTCGCCGAGACCCTGCCCGAGGTCGACGCGAGCCGGATCGGCGTGTGGGGCTCGAGCTACAGCGGCGGGCACGTCCTCGTGCTCGGCGCGCTCGACCGGCGCGTGAAGTGCGTGGTCGCGCAGGTCCCGCTCATCAGCGGCCACCGCAATGCGCGGCGCCTGATCCGGGCGGACTTCATCGCGCCCGTCCAGGCCCAGTTCGACGCCGACCGCCGGGCGCGCTACGCCGGCCAGGAGCCCGCCATGATCCCGGTGGTGGCCGAGAACCCGGCGGCGCCCTGCGCGCTGCCGACGCCGGACTCCTGGGAGTGGTTCACGGAAACCGGCAAGCGGCGCGCGCCGGCGTGGCGGAACGAGGTCACGCTCCAGTCGGTCGAGCTGTTCACCGAGTACGAGCCGGGCGCGTACATCGAATGGGTCAGTCCCACGCCGCTGATGCTGGTGGTGGCGGCCGGCGACCATCTGACCGTGAGCGACGAGGCGCTCGCCGCCTACGCCCGCGCGCTCGAGCCGAAGCGACTCGTGCTCCTCGGGGGCGGGCACTTCGACGCCTACGTGAAGGACTTCGAGTCGGCGAGCGGGCCGGCGCGCGACTGGTTCGCGCAGCACCTGGCGAAGCGGTAGACCGGACGGGCCCGGAGGACTGGTGCTGGTGGAGGGATTCGAACCCCCACTGAACCGATTTTAAGTCGGTCGCCTCTGCCGATTGGGCTACACCAGCGCCGGGACCGGTCGGAAGAGTTGGAGGCGGCGAGCGGATTCGAACCGCTGAATAGAGGTTTTGCAGACCTCCGCCTTAACCACTTGGCTACGCCGCCGGCGGACTCCCGAGACCACCGATGTATGAGAGCTGGAGCGGGAAACGGGATTCGAACCCGCGACCCCGACCTTGGCAAGGTCGTGCTCTACCACTGAGCTATTCCCGCTCGACGATCAGCGATTCTATCACAGCCCCGCGCGTCACTTCGACAGGCAGTACAGCAGCCGGTAGAGGCCGAACACCGCGTCGGGGCCGGCCCCCTGGCGGGCCAGCTCGTCGGGGCCGAGGAACTCCCGCACGGCGACGTCCGCAGGCTGAGTGCCGCCCGCCTCCGCCAGCACGATCCAGCGCGCGACCTCGTCCTCCTGCGGGCGGAGCCGCCGCTCCTGCGTGGGCACCCGCGTCGCCGACTCGTCCGCCTCGCAGAAGTGCACGCCCACCACGCACGGGTGACCGGCGAGCGCGGGGAGGGCCTTGTCCACGAGCCAGCTCCGCAGATCCGCCTCCCGCCCCTCGCGCGGCCCCAGTCGCACGGCGGCGAGCGAGCCCCCCACGCCCTGCCCCAGGCTCAGGACGACCCGGCAGGCCGAGCGGTTGTTGTTACGGAAGAGCGGCAGGGCCCGGCGCGACCACGCCGTCGGGTTGTCGAGCCGCTCGATGTACGGCCCACGCGCGAGGGTGTCGAGGCTCTCGGTCTCGTAGAGCGTGAAGTACCGGTGGCTGCCCGAGACGGCCAGGTAGCGGCGGCCGCGGAGGAAGCCCGGGACGCCCACGCGCTCGGGCACGTGCTCGTTGGTGTGCCAGTGGTCGAACTCGGCGTCGCCGCCGGGGGCGACGTCGTTCCAGATCGCCAGGACCGCGGTTCCCAGCAGACTCACGGGACTGCCCTCTTCGCGCGAACGTGGGCCGATTGGTCGAGCGCCGGCTTTGCCGGCGCCATCCGGGGGGGAGGTTCGGAAGGGGGGCGGAGCCCCCCTCCGAGCAACCTCATGGCGCCTCCCGGAGGTGGCCGGCGCTGTCCTCGGGGCCCATGGGGTTGATGAAGAAGCCGCTGCCCCACTCGAAGCCCGCCACCTTCGTCAGCTTGGGGATGATCTCCAGGTGCCAGTGGAAGTGCGGAAGCCGCGAGTCGTGCAGCGGCGCCGTGTGGAGCATGAAGTTGTAGGGCGGCGTGTTCAGCACGCGGTTCATGCGCCCGAGGAACTCGCGCAGCGTCCGGGCGAGGCCGTGCAGGTCGTCGTACCCGCTCTCCTCGAACGAGGAGCGGTGCGCGCGCGGCATGATCCAGGTCTCGAAGGGGAAGCGCGGCGCGAACGGGGCCAGCACGATGAAGCCGTTGTCCTCGAGGATCATGCGCCGCCCGCCCCGGTCCTGCCGGATGATGTCGCACCACACGCAGCGCTGCTTGAGGTCGTAGTAGCGCGCGCCGCCGTCCAGCTCCTCCTTGACCATGATGGGGATGATGGGGGTGGCGATGAGCTGGGAGTGCGGGTGCTCGAGGGAGGCGCCCGCCGCCTCGCCGTGGTTCTTGAAGATCAGGATGTACTCGAAGCGCGGGTCCTTCTTGAGGTCGAGCACGCGCTCGCGGCAGGCGAGGAGCGCGTCGGCGACGACCTCGGTGCCGAGCGTGGCCAGCGAGGCCTGGTGATCGGGGCTCTCGATCACCACCTCGTGGGCCCCGATGCCGTTCATGCGGTCGTAGAGCCCCTCGCCCGACGGCTCCAGCTCGCCCTCGATCCGGAGCGCCGGGAACTTGTTCGGCACCACCCGGTAGGTCCAGCCCGGGGTGTTCGGCGCCGTGTGGGGCGGGCGGCCGGCGAGCACCTCGGGCGGGGTCTTGTCCTCGTTGCCGGGACAGAACACGCAGTGGCCGCCCTTCGCCCGCACCGGCTCGGGGCCGAAGTCCGACGGCCGGCGGGCGCGCTCGGTCGAGATGATCACCCACCGGCCGACGACGGGATCCTTCCGGAGCTCAGGCATCTTCCCTCCTCATTTCGCGGCCCAGGAGGTCCGCGAGCGCGTCGCGCGCTGGCTTGTCCTCGAACAGCACCGCCCCGACCTCGCGGCAGATCGGCATCGTCACGTCGACCCGCCGGGCGAGGGTGAGGGCGGAGGCGATCGTCCGCACGCCTTCCGCGATCATCCGCGTCTCCGCCTCCACCTCGGCGCGCTTCCGCCCGGCCGCCACGGCCAGGCCGAGCGCGCGGTTGCGGGAAAGCGAGCCCGTGCACGTTAGCACGAGGTCGCCGATCCCGGCGAGCCCGGAGAACGTGAGCGGAGAGGCCCCCAGGGCGACGCCGAGCCGGCTGATCTCGGCGAGGCCGCGCGTGATCAGGGCCGCGCGCGCGTTCTCGCCGAGGCCCAGCCCGTCCGAGAGCCCGGTGGCGATCGCCATCACGTTCTTCAGCGCGCCGCCGATCTCGACGCCCACCACGTCGCGGTTGACGTACAGCCGGAACTCCCGCGCCCCCAGCCGCTGCTGGAGCGACCGGGCCACCTCGTCGTCCGCGCCCGCGATCACCGCGGCGGTGGGGCGGCCGAGCGCGACCTCGCGGGCGAAGGTCGGCCCGGAGAGCGCCGCCACCGGCGTCCGCGGGCAGGCCTCGGCGAGCAGCTCGGTCATGCGGACGTGGCGCACGGGGTCGAGCCCCTTGGTGGCGGAGACGACGGGCACGCCCGGCCGGAAGGCGGCGGCCGTGCTCTTGACGACGGCGCCGAAGAACTCCGACGGCACCGCCATGACGATCGTCTCGGCGCCGTCGATCGCGTCCTCGACGTGGCCCATCGGCGTCACCGGCTGGGGGAGCGCGATGCCGGGGAGGAACCAGGGGTTCTCGCGCCGCGCGCCGATCAGCTCGAGCAGCTCGGGCTCGCGCACCCAGAGGCGGACGGGCCGGCCGGCGCGGCCGAGGTGGACCGCGAGCGCCGTCCCCCAGCTCCCCGCGCCGATGATCGCGATCATCGCTCGGAAGGAGGCTCCGCCCCCCTTCCGAACCTCCCCCCGCCGGCAACTCGGAGGGGGGCTCCGCCCCCCTTCCGAACCTCCCCCCTTGGGGATCGCGCCGGCGGAGCCGGCGCTCGACACATCACCAGGGCGAAGGAGGCGGAAGGCATGGAGGCGATCATGCCGAGGCGCGCTGGCCGAGGCGCCGCTCGGTGCCGCTGAGGAGGCGGGCGATGTTGTCGAGGTGGCGCACGACGATGATCGTGGCCACCACGGCGGCGGTGGCAACGAAGGCGCCGGGATAGCGCCAGAGGAGGGCGCCCACCGGCACCGACAGGGCGGCCAGGATCGAGCCGAGCGACACGTAGCGCGAGATCGCCACGCTCAGGACCCACACGAGCGCGGCCGGGAGCGTGGCCAGCGGCACGAGGTTGAGGAAGGCGCCGAGCGCCGTGGCCACCCCCTTGCCGCCGCGGAAGCCGAGGTAGACCGGCCAGCAGTTGCCGACGACGGCGAGGACGCCGCAGGCGGCCAGGGCCGTCGTGTCGCCGTCGAGCACGGCGCGCCCGAAGGCGACGACGGCGTAGCCCTTGGCGACGTCGCCGAGGAGCGTGAGGACGCCCGGCAGCCGGCCGAGCGTGCGCAGCACGTTGGTGGCGCCGATGTTGCCGCTGCCGTGGCGCCGGATGTCCGTGCCCCCGAACGCCCGCGCGACCAGGAATCCGACGGGGATCGCGCCGATCAGGTACGCGCCCACCAGCGCCAGCCCCGTTCTCATCGGACTACCTTCTCCCGCGACTGTGGACCCACCGTTCGAGCGCCGGCTTCGCCGGCGCAAGCCTTCGGGGGGAAGCTCGAAGGGGGAGGGCAGCCCCCCGTCGACGATCGAGCGCCGGCTTCGCCGGCGCCCCCCACGGGGGGAGGTTGGGAAGGGGGGCGGAGCCCCCCTCCGCGTATGCGTCCCCCTCCGAGGGGGCTCACGACCAGCGCTCCTCGTCGGGCACGATCGCCCGGTAGTCGGCCTTGCGGAAGAAGCGGTAGAAGTAGTCGGCGCCGGACACGACCGTCAGCACCACCGCCACCCACAGGACGCCGGTGGCGACGGCGTGGAACGGCGCCGACTCGATCCCCTTCTCCACGATCAGCATGGTGATGGCCACGTACTGGCCCACCGTCTTCCCCTTGGCCAGACGCGAGGCGGGCACGATGACGCCGACGGTGGCCGCCACCGCCCGGAGCCCGCTCACCGCCAGCTCGCGGCCGATGATCACGACGACCATCCACGCCGCCACCCGGTTGATCTGGAGCAGGGACACCAGCGCCGCCGCCACCAGGAGCTTGTCGGCCACCGGGTCGAGCATGGCGCCGAGCGTGGTGACCTGGTTGCGGCGCCGGGCGATGGCGCCGTCGAGCCAGTCGGTGACGGCGGCGAGCAGGAAGATCGCCGCCGCGATCAGCACGTTCACCCGCGACGACGAGATGAGGAAGACGATCAGCAGGGGGACGAGGACGATACGGGACAGCGTCAAGCCGATCGGCAGGTTCACGAGACGCCGCGGTCCCGCAGCGCCCGGATCTTCAGCCGGAGCGCGTTGAGGTTGATGAAGCCCTCGGCGTCGCGCTGGCGATACACCTGGTCGGCCTCGAAGGTCGCGAAGTCCGGCCGGTAGAGCGACTTCGGCGACCGGCGGCCCGCCACCGTGATCGACC
>JACQCN010000031.1 GCA_016201575.1 Candidatus Rokuibacteriota bacterium
GTAGTCGGCAGCTCGAACGGCGGGTTCAGGTCGGGTCCTGGGACCTGGAGCGCCGCGAGTTCTGGCGGCGCCTGGCGGCGAAGAGACACGGCGGGAGCGTCGCGCGCGGCGCCGCGCTCTCCCGGGGTATTCGGGCCGCGGCCGCCGTTCCCGGTGGCGAGACCGTCGTGTCAGTGTTCATGGGTCGGACCTCCGACGGGACCCGACAGCCGCGCGGAATCCGGCTCGCCCGCGGCGGCCGCGACTACGTGTTGCGTGCCCGGAAGGGATACCGGGCGGTCGTCTGGCAGAACGGCCCACTGGCCGTGGGAGTGGTCGCGCGGCTCGGCTACCGTCAGCTCCTCGACTGTGCCGACCGCCTCCGCGGTAGCCTCGAGGCGTCGAGGAGCGCCGGGCGGGTCGCCGGCATGGCGAGCGGGAGGAGCCCGGGCTCCGCCGCTGGCGCCCGGGGGCCCGGCGGTGGGTGTTGATCAACTCGCTGATCACAGGACGACGAGGATGGCGAGGTTGATCGAGCTCGAGCGACAGGGACAGAGCGTCTGGGACGACGATCGCCGGCGCGGCCTCATGGCCTCGGGAGCGCTCGCGCGGCTGGTCGCCGACGGCGTCTGCGGCGTCACCTCGAACCCGACACGGGCCTTCGCCGATGCGCCCGCGTCGCTTCTCGCGTCGATCACCACGAAGCCCGAGAAGGGGGCGCCCCGGAGCGCGGGACCCCGACCGGTCGGCGCCCGGCGAGGATCGTGGTGGTGACCGCGCGGCGGGAAGAGCCCGTCCCGCCTTGATCAGACCCGCCGCCTGTCCTAGTGTGGATCGAGATGAGAGGCGGCGGATGACGGAGCGAGAAGACGACGGGCGAGGCGCCGCAGAGGCTGCGCGGGCCGCCGACACGCGGTTCCGCGCGGTCTTCGAGCACTCCAACGACGCGATCTTCCTCGTGGATTCCGAGGCGGGCGCGATCGTCGATGTGAACCCGAAGGCCTGCCGGATGCTCGGCTACGAGCGGGACGAGCTCCTGGCCCTCCCCATCAGCGCGGTGCATCCGGAGGAGATGCCGGAGTTTCTCGCCTTCGCGCGCTCCGTGCTCGAGACCGGGAGCGGCTGGACGAACGAGCTCACCTGCCTCACGCGGACCGGCCAGCGGCTGCCGGCCGAGATCTCGGCCTCGGTCGTCGAGATGGCCGGCCGGGCCTGCGTCGTGGCGATGGCCCGCGATATCTCGGATCGGAAGCGCGCGGAGGCGGAGCTTCGGCGCTACTCGGAGACGCTCGCGGAGCTCGTCGAGGAGCGCACGGCCGAGCTCCACCGATCGGAGCAGCGGCAGCGCGCGCTGCTCGAGATCAGCAACTCAATCGTGGCCAACCTGGATCGCCCGGGCCTGTTCGAGGCCATCGCCACGGCGCTCGGGCGGGTCCTGCCGTTCGAGCGCGCGAGCGTCACGCTGTACGATCCCGCGCGCGACGTCCTGACCGTCTACGCGCTGGCCGGGCCGTCGCCGAACCGGGCCTTCCCGGTCGGCACGGAGATCCCACGACGGGGGAGCCATCTCGAGACGGTCGTGGGCGAACAACGAACCGTGCTCTGCCGGGACCTGGGGGCCGAGCCCCACCGCCCCTCGGCAGATCCGCTGCTCCGAGCAGGGATCCGGTCGTACGTCGCGGCCCCTGTGATGACGAAAGGGAAGGTCCTGGGGACCCTCAACGTGGGCAGCGAGACGCCGCGGCGGTACGGGGAGGAGGACGCGCGCTTCGTCGAGGAGATCGCCACGCAGGTGGCTCCGGCCGTCGACAACATGCTGGCGTACGAGGAGATCGCGCGACTGAAAGCGCGCCTGGAGCAGGAGAACGTCTACCTGCAGGAGGAGATCAAGACCGAGCACAACTTCGAGGAGCTGGTCGGGCAGAGCCCGGCCCTCCGGCGTGCGCTGAAAGCGGTGGAGACGGTCGCCCCCACCGACGCGCCCGTGCTGATCCTCGGGGAGACCGGCACGGGCAAGGAGTTCGTCGCGCGGGCGCTGCACGACCTGAGCGCGCGCCAGGCGAAGCCGCTGGTGAAGGTGAACTGCGCGGCGCTCCCCGCCGGGCTCTTCGAGAGCGAGATCTTCGGGCATGAGAAGGGTGCCTTCACGGGGGCCCTCGCCCGGAAGATCGGGCGCTTCGAGCTGGCCGACGGCGGGACGCTTTTCCTCGACGAGGTCGGGGAGCTGCCGCTCGAGCTGCAGGCGAAACTGCTCCGGGCCCTCCAGGAGGGGGAGTTCGAGCGGGTGGGCGGTGCGACGGTCAAGGTCGACGTCCTGGTGATCGCGGCGACCAACCGAAACCTGGAGACGGCCATGCAGGAGGGTCGCTTCCGCCCCGACCTCTTCTACCGCCTGCACGTCTTTCCGATCCCGATCCCGCCACTCCGCGAGCGGCCCGAGGACGTGCCGTTGCTCGTACTTCGTGGCCAAGTGCTCCCGGAGGCTGGGGAAGACCATCGAGACAGTTCCCCAGCGGGCGCTGGACACCCTCCTGGCCTACCCCTGGCCGGGCAACGTCCGGGAGCTCGAGAACGTGATCGAGCGGGCGGTGATCGTCAGCGCGGGACCGCGGCTCGAGCTGGGGGACTGACCTCCTGAGGGGCGGGGGCGATCGATGAAGCGAGCCGACGTGGACTTGCTCATCGCGGGCCTCGGCAGGGCCAGGTCCTCGGCGGCGCCCGGACCCCTGACGCCGGCGGTCGAGCGTGAGTTCGAGGTCGTTGCGCTGGTCCACCGGGCCCGCCTCCATCGCACGGCGCTGGGCCTGTGCAGGAACCCGACGGAGGCCGAGGCCCAGGTGCAGGAGACGTACCTGCGCGCGTTCCGGCGCTTCGACAGCTTCGTTCCTGGCACGAACTGCCTGGCCTGGCTGCACACCATCCTGCGCAATGTCTTCATCAACCGCGTCGTTCGCGGGGGGCGGGAGGTTCCGGCGGGGGACGCGTGCGCGGTCGAGTGCGGGGTCGCATCGCGCGCGCTTGCAGCGCCGACAGCCACGCCCGAGGAGGAGTTCTTCCGCCGGGTCCTCGACGACCGGGAACTGGCTCGCGCGCTCGACGCGCTCCCGCCGTCGTTCCGGGCGGTGGTGCTCCTGGCGGACGTCGAGGGGCGCTCGTACCGGGAGATTGCGGAGCTGTGCGAGGTCCCCGTCGGGACGGTGATGTCGCGGCTGTTCAGAGCCCGCCGGCGGCTGCGACGGGCGTTCCGAGGCCGCGCGGAGGCCTCGAACGGCCGCGCGCGAGAGATGCCCCGCCCGCGCGCGATCCTGTCGCATCCGGTCGCCCCGATGGCAGGCCGGTCGGACGTCAACGGATGCCGTCCGTCTCCCGGCGACCTGGCGACGAGAAACTGGCGTACGTGTCCCGTGGTTGCAGAGGTCGCAGGACGGAGGGCGTGACGGTGCGGGACGACGACCGAGGACTGGTGGAGGGGCTGCGGCGCCGGGAGGCGAGCGCCGTCGAGGCGCTCGTCGACCGCTACGCCGGATGGATCTACCGGGTCGCCGCGCGCGTGCTCGGAGACCGGCGGGACGCGGAAGAGGTCGCCCAGGACGTCCTGGCTGTCGATTGCCTGGGTGGCTTGCCCGGGGTATCGTACAGGCCTTGGTGTGAGGTCTCCGGGGCGTCCTAACTGACCTCACAAGGAGGTGGCGCCGATGCCGATCCCCACTGAGCCCATTGGCAGCATTCCCAGGCCTCCAGACCTCATCGAAGCGATTCAGGAGTTCAGTGCGGGCCGGCTCTCGCTCGCGAAGCTCGATGCACTGCGCGAGTGGGCGATCCGCGACACGATCCGGCGCTTCGAGGCGACTGGCTCACCGGTCATCACCGACGGAGAACAGGCCAAACCGAGCTTCGCGACCTATCCGATCCACGGGCTCGAGAACCTGGCCACCGACGGCGTGGTGATCCGCTTCGCCGACGGCCACGTACGGCAGCTCCCCCGCCTCGCGGGCGGTCCCTTCCGGTACCAGACCTACGCCGACACGTACCTGGAAACGGCGAAGCGACACACGCACTTGCCCGTAAAACAGGCGGTGATCTCGGCGTCGGCCCTGAGCCTCCTGTACCCGGCGGACGGAATCAGCGGCTACTCGAGGGAGGCATTCCTCGTGGATCTCGTCCGCGAGGCCGAGACGGACATCCGGCGGTCTCTTCGGAGCGGCGCCTACAACGTCCAGATCGACTTCACCGAGGGCAGGCTCGCTGTCAAGCTGGACGCAACGAAGCAACTGCTGACGCAGTTCATCGATCTCAACAACCAGGTCCTCGAGCGGTTCACGCCAGAGGAGCGGACGCGGATCGGCGTGCACACCTGCCCGGGCGGCGACCGGGACTCGACGCACAGCGCGGACGTGGACTACGCGGAGCTGCTGCCGGGCCTGTTCCGGCTGAACGTGGGGAACTTCTACATCCAGCTGGCGAGCGAACCCGATCGGCGGCGGGTTCTCGAGATCATCAGGGAGTGCGCGCGCCCCGGCCAGCGGATCTTCGTCGGCGTTGTCGATCCGATCAACCCGAGGGTCGAGACTCCCGAGGAAGTACGGGACCGGATCCTGGAAGCGGCCGAGTACATCCCTCGGGACCTGCTCGGCTGCACAGACGACTGTGGGTTCTCGCCGTTCGGCGACGACACCTCGACCTCGCGGGAGACCGCCTTCGAGAAGATCCGCGCCCGGGTTCTCGGGAGGGAACTCGCCTCACGTGCCCTGCGGATCTGACCAGGGGGCGAACCCTCTATTCACCGAGCGAGCTCGCCACTGACACCACGGTCCCCCGGTGGCGATCGTGCCGCCGCCGGTCGTCATCCAGCCGGGAGTCGTCAGGTCCCACGCGGGTTTCCCGTCCGGCGTGGTCGAATCACGGCCCGTCTGGGTGCCTGGCTTCTGGACGTGGGACGGGTTCGAGTGGGTCTGGGTGCCCGCACACTGGGTGATTCCTCGCCACCAGTTGCTCTTGAGGAATCCGTGTGACTGAGCGGGCTGATCGACCGTTTCGCCCGTCTCGCCGGTCGAGAACGGGAGCCGTCGGCCGACCGGGTCCGCGGAGCGGACCACATCCCCGCGGAGCCAAAAGCGAGGCCGAGCCCCCCGACTCGGCCAGTCGTGCGGCCGCCCCGGGCGCCCTTGGCGCGCCAAGGCGCGGGAAGAGATCGCCTCCCGATCGTGTTTCATGTCATGCCCAAAGGCTGGCGCTCCCAGAGGAGGCCGGGGGCCAACGCACGGCTGGGGGCGTGTGGAGGAGCGGCGAACGAATCATGGTCGCCGACTTGCGGACAGCGTTGCAGCGGCTGAGCGACCTTCCGGACGCTGTCGGGCAGGATCACGACCTCTCTCGCCATCGGCTTCCTCCACGCGCCCTGGTCAGCCGGCCCCGAGCGTCTCGCCGCCCTCTGGCGCCGGCAACAGCTGCGGCTCGCATGACCGGGTCCTCCGTTATAACTGCCCGCTCCACTCAAGTATTCTCCAGACCGGGCCGCAAGAGTTGTGCCCCGGCGAGGCTGGGCCGCGGACCTTGCTGCGGCGGAGGCGCCCCCTGTCCCTCCCGGTGTTTGTTGTGATCAATACATCCGCTTGACCTTCCCCCAAAGGGAAGGTTTAGCCTCGGCCCCATGAGCGCGAAGGCTCCGAGCCCGACGGTGCTGAAGATTGGCCAGGCCGCCCGGCGCGCGGGCGTGGGGGCCAAAGCGATTCGGCTGTACGAGGCGAAAGGCGTCATCCCGCGGGCGGCGCGCGGGGAGAACGGCTATCGCCTGTACTCGCCCGAGACGGTGGACGTGCTTCGCTTCGTCAAGCAAGCCCAGGGGCTGGGCCTCTCGCTCGCAGAGATCAAGGAGATCGTGGCGATCCGGCAGGGTGGGCATCCGCCCTGCCGGCACGTCCATCAGCTTCTGCAGCGCAAGGCGGCGGAGCTCGATCAAAAGCTCGACACCCTCCTCGTGATGCGCCGGTGGCTCCGCCGGAGCCTCGCCGCGTGGGGGCGGACGTCTCGCCAGACCGCCGCGGTGTGTCCGCATATCGAAGCCTCCGGGGCTCGCCGATGATCACGATCGAGCTGCTCTCGGCGCCGGGGTGAACCAGGTGCACGGCGGCCAAGGCCTTGGCCCGCCGACTGATCGAAGACGCGAAACGGGAGATGCCCGACCTCGAGCTGACGGAAGTGGACATCACGCAGCATCCCGCGGTGGCGGTCCGGTACGGGGTGACGTCGACCCCCGCGATCGTCATCAATGGCCGCCTGGAGTTTCTGGGGGTGCCACGGGGCGACGCGCTGCTGGATCGTCTGCGCGCGGTGAGGGCGTAGCCATGTCGCGGGAGAAGCTTCAGGTCAAGATCGGCGGAATGGCCTGCTCCTTCTGCACCGAGACCATCAAGAAGGGGCTGGGTCGGATGGATGGAGTGGCCGAGGTGCACGTCAGCCTCGCCCACGAAGAGGCCCTGATCACGTATGACCCGGATCGGGTCACACCGGCCACGCTCACCGACACCCTCCGGAGTCTCGGCTACGCGGTGAGGGACCCGAACAAGGTTCGGACCTTCGAGGAGGAGGAAGCCGACCTCCGGCGCGAGCGTGACCGCCTGACGATCGCGGGCGCCGCGGCGTGGATGGCCTTCCTCGCGATGCTCCTGATGTGGCTCGGCCGGTACCATCCCTGGATCGACCGGGTCATGGGCGCATTGGCGCTCTTGGCCGTCTTCGGCCCCGGGTTCTACATCCTTGAGATGGCCTGGGCGTCCGCCCGCCGTCGGATCCTGAACCAGCACGTCCTCATGGAGGTCGCCGCGTTCGGCGGGCTGCTGGGCGGCGGGATGGGGCTCGTGAACCCGAGCTTCCCGAGCCCGGACTTCTTCGGCGTCGCGGTCTTCGTCACCGCGTACCACATCCTGGGCGGCTACGTCTCGCTCCTGGTGAGGACCCGCGCGTCGCAGGCGGTGAAGAAGCTCCTCTCGCTTCAACCGCCCACCGCCCGGGTCGTGCGGGAGGGCACCGAGATGGAGCTGCCGATCGACGAGGTGATCGAGGACGACCTGGTCCGGGTGCGCCCGGGCGAGCAGATCCCGGTGGATGGAGTCGTCGTGGAGGGCGCCTCGGCCGTGGACGAGAGCCTCGTCACCGGCGAGCCGATCCCCCGGGAGAAGCTGCCCGGCCACGAGGTGATCGGCGGGTCGCTGAACCACTCGGGCACCCTCCTCGTGCGCGTGACCCGCGTGGGCGAGGAGAGCTTTCTCCAGCAGGTGGCCCGGCACATCCAGGAGGCGCGAGCGCTCAAGCCCGGGATTCTTCTCCTGCTGGATCGCATTCTGAAGTACTTCGTCCCGGGCGTCCTCGCGGTCGGCACGGCCGCTTTCGCCCTCTGGGCGCTCGGTACGTGGCTCGGGTCGGGGGCGCCCGACTGGGACCGCGCCGGGTTCGCAGCCCTGGCCGTCTTCGTGATGGGCTACCCGTGCGCCCTCGGGATGGCGACGCCGCTGGCGATGATCCGCGGCGGCGGCGAGGCCGCCCGCCAGGGAATCCTGATGCGGAGTGCGGCGGCCTTCCAGGCGCTCAAGGATGTCTCGGTGGTCGTGCTGGACAAGACCGGCACGATCACGCACGGCGAGCCCCGGGTCGTGGAAGTTGCCCCGGTCGACGGCGGGGACGCCGACGCGCTCCTGGCGCTCGCCGCGTCCGCTGAACAGGTCTCCGAGCACCCGCTCGGGCAAGCGGTCGTCAGCGCGGCGCGGGCCAGGGGGTTTCGGCTCGACCGGGCGGAGACCTTCGAGGCCATTCCGGGCAAAGGGGTTCGCGCGACGGTGGCGGGCACCCCGGTGCTGGTCGGGACACTTCGCTTCCTCGCTGAGTCCGGGATCGATACCCACGCGCTCGTCCCCATCGCCGGTGAGCACGAGGCCCAGGCGCGGACCGTCATCGCCGTGGCGACGGGAGGCCGAGCCGTCGGCCTCGTCGCGCTGGCCGACACGGTCAAGGACGACGCGGCGGAGGCCATCGCCCGGCTTCGGGGGGCCGGGATCGAACCCGTGATGATCACCGGCGACAACGCCCGGACGGCGCAGGCGGTCGCCAACCAGGTCGGCATCCGACACGTGCTGGCGCAGGTACTCCCGGCGGAGAAGGCCGAGCGCGTGCGCGCCTTCCAGCGAGAGGGTACGCGCGTCGCCATGGTGGGCGACGGGATCAACGACGCGCCGGCCCTGATGCAGGCGGATGTCGGGCTGGCCATCGGCTCCGGCACGGACATCGCGATCGAGTCAGCCGACATCATCCTGGTGGGCGAGCGGCTGACGGCGGTCGCGGACGCCTATCACATCGCCCGCCGGGCCTACCGGAAGACGGTCCAGAACCTCGCGGTGGCCTTCAGCTTCAACGGCGTGGGAGTCCCGCTGGCCAGCACGGGCCTCATTGCGCCGGTCTGGGCGATGGCGGCGATGGCGGCCAGCGTGACGGCGGTGCTCCTGAACTCATTCTGGGGCCGTCTCGTGCCGCGGTTCGGGCGGCGCGCGCCAGCACTCGAGCGGGTCACTCTGACGATCCCGAGCATCCACTGCGAAGGCTGCGTGACGACGATCCGCGAGACCCTCGGGAAGCTTCCCGTGGTGGTGTCGGTGGATGGTGACCCCCGGAGCAAGCAGGTGACCGTGACTCTCCGCGACGGGCCCGATCGGCGTGCGGCCATCGAAGAGGCCCTGACGCGCCTCGGTCACGTCATCGGGGAGGAGTGAGATGCGGACCTACGGGGTGTGGCTCGCGATCATCCTCGCGGCCGTCGGCACCGGGTTTGCCGTGGGGTACTTCGTGAACCCCATGGGGATCCCGCCCGTCGACGGCTTTCTGGAGGGGCGGGGAATCCTGTTCGTTCATACGGAGGCGTCGGACCCGAAGGTGGCTGACCTCCTGACGAGCATGAAGAGCTCTCCGGTCCTCGTGGTGCCGGCGCTGGCCCAGGCCCCCGAGTCCGCGGTGGCGAACGTCTATGTCTTCACGAACGGCATCAAAGACGGCGGGCCCCTCAAGTATCAGCGCGACGTCTTCGATCGGCCGCCGGGCACGGCCGGCTATACCCCATTGCGCTCGCTAAACCTGGTCACCTGGAAAAACCCGCTGGCGGCGCACGAGCTGAAGTCGGAGGCGGAGGTCAAGGACGCCGAAGCCAGGGGCGAGGTGACGATCGAGCGCCCCGGGGTGGTCATCAACATGCCCTTGCTGACGTGGCCGGGGGGCCGACGGTAGCGTGAGGGCGACGCTCACCCTGCTCCTGGCGGCGCTCCTCACCGCCCCTTCTTGGTCGGTGGCGGGCAACGTGAGCGGGGAGGTCGGGGGGCTCCGCGTAGACCTGGCGAGCCTCCCCGAGAGGCCCCGGGCCGGAGGAGAGACGATCTACAGCGTTCGGGTGTCCGATCGTGCGGGAGCGCCCGTCGACGGCGCGAAGGTGACGCTGCGGGGCCGCATGCCGGACGGCATGACGGTGGTGGCGCCCCTCCGGCCCGCCACCGAGCCGGGCATGTATCGGGGCCGAGTGATGTTCACGATGAGGGGCCGATGGGACTTGAAGCTGCGCGTGACCGCGAAGGGCAACGCGTTCGACCTCCCGCTGACCGAGCTGGTTGGTCAGTAATGCCGGCCTGGCGCATCGGGGGCGCCTTCGCTGGAGTGCTCCTGCTGGCCCTCCTCGGGTGGACGGCGTGGACCCAGGGAGCGCTCGTCGGGCTGCGATTCGTCGAGTTCGACGCGCCGCTCTCGCTGGCGACGCTGGGATTTCTCACGGGCCTCGGGGCCTTCTTCGCTCCGTGCGCCTTTGCCCTGTTCCCCGGGTACGTGTCGTATTACCTGGCGGCCTCTGGCGACACCGCTGGCATCGGACGGTCTCTCGGCCTCGGACTCGCCTGCGCCAGCGGCAGCATCATCTTCTTCGCGCTGGTCGGGACCGCCATCACGCTGGGCGGCGGCGCGCTCTCTCCGTACCTGATCGGGGCCAAGCCAGTCGTCGCGCTGGCCGTGATCGCGCTGGGGATCGTGCAGATGGCGGATGTGCCGATGCCCGTGCTCGCGCTCCCGCTTGGCCGCGGGGCGGGCCGCCCTCTCCCGGTCGCCGCGGCGGTGTTCCTCTACGGGTTTGGCTACGCCCTGGCGTCGACCGGGTGCACGCTGCCGCTCTACGTCTCGATCACGGTCCTGCCGCTCACGAGCGGTTTTTCCGGCGCCGCGCTTCTGACCTTTTTCGCCTTCGCTGCGGCGATGGCGATCATGATGCTGGCGACCACGCTCCTCGTGGGGCTCGCCAAGCAAACACTCCTGGGCCGGCTCCAGCGGTCGGCGCCATGGGTCAAGCGCGCCAGCGGCGCGGTCCTGATCCTGGCCGGGCTCTATATCGGCTCCTACTACCTCGCGACGGGGATGTGAGGCCCGGTCGCGCGATCCGGAGGTCTTCCATGACAGCGACGAAAGCGCGTCCTGCCGCACTGGCCGTGGTCCTCGGGCTCCTGACCTTGATGATCGCCGGGCCCGCCCAGGCTGAGCTCAAGCTCGCCATCCTCAAGGTGCGGGGGATGGTTTGCAGCGGCTGAACCACCTCAGTCGCCACAGCCTTGGAGAGGCTGCCAGGTGTGAAGCGGGCGAAGGTGAGCCTGAAGGACGCCCGAGCCGAAGTCGAGTTCGATGACAGCAAGATCTCCCCGGCCAAGCTCGCCGCGGCCATCGATCGGCTCGGATTTCAGAGCGCGGTCCTCTCGGTCGGAGCGGCGCCCAGCGCTCAGGCCGCGACGGACGGACGGAAAGGAAGCCCGCTCCTCCTGACGGCCGATCCCTCCCCGCCCTCGCGGATGATGAGCTTCGGCATCGACGCCCTCCTGGCCCAGAGCACGCCGCCGATCGACGTCACGACGAAGTTCGCCAGGACGGAGGCCGATGCGCTCCGGCTCTTGACCGCGGGGCAGGCTCAGCTGGCATTCGTCTCCCTCGACGGGGTGGAGCGGGCGTTCGCGCATGGCCAGGCGCCAGCCGCCCGTTTCCTGACGGGCGGCCGGATCCTCCTGGCCCTCCACGTCATCGTCCCGCAGGCGTCCCCCATTCGGTCCGTTCGGCAGCTTCGGGGGAAGCGCTTCGGGGTGCTCGACGTCGGAGGCGTGGGGGAGCGCATGACGCGCCTCGCGCTCCAGGCCATCGGCCTCCGCGACGAGCAGGGCCGGTCACTGATGATGGGGCAACACGTCGCGCCGTTGAAGCGGGGGGAGATCGAGGCGCTCGTCGCCGCGGTCCCTCTGCCCTCCCCGCTGGTCACCGGCCTCACCCGGGAGATGGAGATCAGGCTCCTGCCGCTGGACGAGGCGGCGATCACGGCGGTCCTCAGGGCGGATCCGGCCCTCCGCCGGGAGGTGGTGCCGGCCGGGAGCTACGAGGGCCAGGAGACGGACCTGACCTCGATCGCCGGGATTCACACGAACGCCCTGGTCGCGCGGAAGGATCTGGATCCGGCCATCGCCTACCAGGTTCTCCAGGTCGTCCTGGGCAATCCCGTCGAAATGCAGAAAGCCTGCCCGTTCGCCAAGGAGTTCGTGGGCGAGAATCTCGTGCCCCGATCGCGCGTTCTGCCGTCACACCCGGGATCGGAGCGCTACTTCCGTGAAAAGGGGACCTAGGCGTGAAATTTCCCCGTTCCTGGGGTTGCGCCTGGTCATGCCGCGAGGCGGAATGAATGGAATTGCGATGCTCGGCGCTCCTGGAGGCGGGATGAAAGGGATGTAGGAGGAACTTCGCGCCCAGCGACGGTCCTCTCGGGCGTCATCGTTCGCTCACCGCGGTCGCCGCCTCCTTGTCGAGGGCCCGATGACTCGGCTGGGCCTCTCCTTTCCCACGCCAAACAGGACACGGCCCTGCCGCCGCGGCGCGGGACCGTTGCGAAGAGAATTCCGGGGAGCTAGCCTCGTCACACTTCACGTCGTCCGTCGCGTGCGGCCAGCGGGCACCGGGCAAGCGGACCGCCCTGAACGGCATGGGCGGCGAGCGCAGCGACCGAAGGGTTCGAGGTCATCACCCACGTCCCGACGGCCGCCGCCCCGTGCGCTACCGCTTCTGGGCGGCCTGCCGCTTGTAGAACTGCACGAGCCCGATCACGTCTTGCCAGACCAAGCGCCCGATCGGTCCCGAGCTGTACTGGCCGACGGCGATCGTCCGGTCGGGTCGGACGACGAACCCGGTGGCGTGCAGCACTCCGCGCTTGGAGTCGTAGAAGCACCCCAGCGTGGCGGCCGTCTCCCGGAGGGGTAGGTCATAGCCCACCGAGAACGTGAGCGCCTGCTCCTGCACGGTCTCGCGCGCCTTGTCCAGCGGATCGGTGGAGGCCGCCACCACGGCCACGCCCTCCTCCTGGAACCTCGAAAGGGCCTTGCCGAACGCAGCCAACTGCTGCTTGCAGTATGGTCACCAGTGAGCGCGATAGATCAGGAGCACACCCCACCCGTCTCCGAACCCGGTGGGGAGTGTCAGGCGACCGTGCGCGACCGTGTCGAACGTGAGCGTCGGAAGCGGATCACCGCTGTCGAGAATCGA
>JACQCN010000332.1 GCA_016201575.1 Candidatus Rokuibacteriota bacterium
GTTCATGAATAATGCGGGCGTAGGAGGCGTCGCCGTAACCGCCTGTTCGAGCGCCGGCTCCGCCGGCGCAACTCGGTTCGGGGGGGAGGCTCGGAGGGGGCCGTCGAGGCCCCCTTCGACGATCTAGATGCCGCCGCTCGAGGTCGTCCTCCAGCAGGCCCTGAACGGCCTGATGCTGGGGGTCATGTACGCCCTCATCGCCGTGGGGTTCACGCTTTTCTTCGGCGTGCTCGACGTCATCCACTTCTCGCACGGCGACATCTTCATGCTCGGCGCCTTCGCCGGGCTCACGCTGACCGCGCTCTGGGCCGCCCTCGGGCTCACCGCGCCCGCGCTGGCCCTGGCCCTCACGTTCCTCGGCGCCTGCGTCATCACGGGGCTGATCGGCGTGGCCGCCGAGCGCCTGTGCGTCAAGCCCCTCGCGCGCTCGTCGCCGCTGATGACGCTCCTCGCCACGCTCTCGCTCGGCCTGGTGATCCGGGAGTCGGTGCTCGTCTTCTACCCGCGCGGGGCCGACCCCAAGCCCTTTCCCACGCCGCTGCCCGCGGGCGGCTTCGACCTCGGCGGCGTCTTCGTCCGCTGGGACAGCCTGGCGATCCTCGGGATCGGCTTCGCGGCGATGATCGCGGTCGACCGTCTCATCACCCGGACGCGGATGGGCGCGGCGATCCGCGCCGTCGCCCAGGACCCCGAGGCGGCGCAGATGATGGGCGTGGACCTCGACCGGACCGTGGACGCCACGTTCTTCATCGGCTCCGCGCTGGCCGCGGTGGCGGGCATCCTGTCCGGGCTCTACTACGGCGAGATCCAGTTCATCATGGGCATCACGGGCGGCGTCATCGGGTTCTCGGCGGCGGCGATCGGCGGGCTCGGCAACGTCTATGGCGCCATCGTGGGCGGGCTGCTCTTCGGCGTGCTCCAGACGACGGCCGCCGCCTTCATCCCGCGCGGCTCGGAGTTCCGCGACGTGGTCGCCTTCGCCGTCGTCATGCTCTTCCTCGTGTTCAAGCCGACGGGGATCCTCGGCGAGCGCTCGGTGGAGCGGGTCTGAGCAGGTGCTGACGGTCTGGGCCGTCGAGCTGGGCGTCTTCGCGCTGGTGATCGCGGCGATCCTGGCCGAGCGGCCGGTCCCGCTCGGGCTCACGCTCGGCGCCGGCGTCGCGGCCTGGGCGGCGGTGCGCTTCGTGCCCGGCCTGCGTGCGGGCCTCGCGCGCGCCTTTACCGCCCACCGCCGCGCGGCCTGGCTCGGCGGCGCCGTGCTCGCCGTCGCGCTGCCCTTCGCGCTGCGGGCCTCGCCTTACTGGACGTTCGTGGCGACGATGGCGCTCCTCTACGTCACGATCGGGCAGGGGCTCAACTTCCAGATCGGGACGGCGGGCGTGATCAACCTCGCCGGCGCCGCGTTCGCGGGCCTCGGCGGCTACACGGTCGGGCTCCTCACGGTGCGGCTCGGGGCGCCGCCGCTGCTGGCGCTCCTGGCGGGGCCGCTCGTCGCGGTGGCCGTGGGCGCCGTGCTCTTCGTCCCGATCCTCAAGACGCGCGGGCACTACCTCGCGCTGGTGACGATCGCGTTCGGCTTCATCTTCACGATCCTGATGAACAACCTGGAGTTCACGGGCGGGCCGCAGGGGATCAAGGACATCCCCACGCTGCGCCCCTTCGGTTTCGCGTTCTCGACGCCGATCCGGCTCTTCGGCGTGGGCCTCCCGTACCACGCCAACTTCTACTGGGCGGCCCTGGCGCTGGCCGGCCTGGCGACGCTCGCCGCGTGGCGGCTGCACGAGTCCTGGCTCGGGCTCGCCCTCAACACGCTCCGCGACGACGAGATCGCCGCCCGCTGCAGCGGCGTCCACGTGGCCCGCCAGAAGCTCGTGGCCTTCTCGATCGGCAACCTGATCATCGGGGTGGGCGGGGCCTTCTACGCGGTCATGGTCGGCTTCGTCTCGCCGCCGGACTTCGACTTCGGCTACTCGCTGATCATGCTCTCGGTCATCATCCTGGGCGGCGTCGACTCGATCCCCGGCATCGTGCTCGGCGCCTGCCTACTGATCCCGCTGCCCGAGCGCTTCCGCTTCCTGCACGAGTACCGGCTCCTGCTCTACGGCGTGATGATCGTCCTCGTGCTGCTCTTCCGGCCCCGCGGGCTCTGGCCGGCGCCGGTCCGGCGCTACGGCAGATCGCTCGGCGGGGGGCTCCGCCCCCCTTCCGAACCTCCCCCCCGGGATGGCGCCGGCGAAGCCGGCGCTCGAAGAGTCCGTCCACCTGCGCCAGACGAGGGCAGTTCTGTGAGCCTGCTCGAGACGCGGGACCTCACGGTCCGCTTCGGCGGCCTCACCGCAGTGGACGGCGTGACGCTCGAAGTGCGCGAGGGCGAGGCGGTCGGCCTCATCGGCCCCAACGGCTCCGGGAAGACGACGCTCTTCAACGCGGTGACCGGCCTCTACGCGTGGTCCGGCGACGTGCGCTTCGCCGGCTCGAGCCTGGCCGGCCTCGAGCCCCACGCGATCTGCCGGCACGGGATCGCGCGGACCTTCCAGTCGAGCCGCCTCTGCCTCGACCTCTCGGTCTTCGACAACGTGCTGATCGGCATGCGCGCCACTGGCGGCGCCTCGGCGTGGACCGCGCTGCTCCGCCGGCGGCGGTTCCTCGCGGACGTACACGCCGCGCTCGACGAGGCGCGCCGGCTCCTCGCGCTCTTCAACCCCGCGCTGCCCGCCCGCGGCTTCGAGCGGGCGGCCGCGCTCCCCCAGATCGACCGGCGCCGCGTCGAGATCTGCCGCGCCCTGGCCGCGCGCCCGCGTCTGCTCCTGCTCGACGAGCCCTCGGCGGGCATGAGCCCCGAGGAGACGGCGGAGCTGATGCGCGACCTCCAGGTCGTGCGCGAGGCCGATCCCCGCCTGGCCGTCGTGATCATCGAGCACGACATGTTCGTGATCGAGAGCGTGAGCCAGCGGGTGATCGCCTTCAACTACGGGCGCAAGATCGCTGAGGGGCCGTTCAAGGCGGTGGCCGCGACGCCGGAGGTGCGCGAGGCCTACCTCGGCCGGGAGGCGGGCGGCTGATGCTCGACCTGGCGGGCGTCTCGACGCGCTACGGCGCCAACCCGATGCTCCGGGACGTGACGCTGACGCTCCGCGAGGGCGAGGTGACCTGCCTGCTCGGCTCCAACGGCTCGGGGAAGACGACGCTGATCCGCACGATCGTGGGCCTCGTGCGGCCCTTCGCGGGCGCGATCACGTTCCGCGGCGACCGGATCGACCGGCTCAAGCCCAACCAGGTGGTGCGCCGGGGCATCGGCGTGGTGCCCGAGGGCCGGCGCGTGTTCCCGCGCATGACCGTGGAAGAGAACCTCCGAATGGGCGCCTACGCGGAGTGGCGCGCGCGCGACCTCGCGGAGCGGATGGCGCGGGTGTTCGCCCTGTTCCCGCGGCTCGCCGAGCGCCGCGCGCAGCGGGCGGCGACGATGAGCGGGGGCGAGCAGGCCATGCTCGCCATGGGCCGCGCCCTCATGTCGCGGCCGGCCCTGCTCCTCCTCGACGAGCCCTCGCTCGGCCTCTCCCCGCTGCTGGTCGAGCAGCTCTTCGACATCGTGCAGGCGATCAACGGCCAGGGCACCACCGTGTTCCTGGTCGAGCAGAACGCGCGCAAGTCGCTCGCCATCGCCCACCGGGGCTACGTGCTGCAGAAGGGCGAGATCGTGGGGGCGGGGACGGCGGCGGAGCTACGGGCGTCCGATGTTGTCCGCCACGCCTACCTGACGACGTAAGGCACCCGGCTCGGGTCAGGGGAATCGGCCCACCGCGTCACGCCGGCCGCGCTGCCGTCCCCTCGTAGCGGTGGACCGCCTCGATCATGCGCTCCAGCACCAGATCGAGCAGGTTTCGGGCCTCCTCGGGATCGCGGTCCGCGAGCAATTCCATCGAGCCTTGAGGTCTGATGCCCATGATGGCGGGGCCACCGTAAGACGTGGCGCCCAGCCTGAGGAACGCAAGAGCGATCTCCTTCCAGTTCCTCGTCATGCCCGCCTCCTTTACCGCCCGGCCAGGGGCAGAACCATCCGGAAGAGGCTACTTCGACGGCCGAGCGCGCGAAGGCCTTCGCGCGACTTCGATCAGTGCCCCAAGCGGCGGGGGACGATGGGCTCGACGCCGACCCCGAGCCAGCGATAGGCATGTCGACGGATCGCGCCACTGAGCCCGTAGGGCATGAAGATGATGGTGAGCACCATGAGCAGCCCATAGACCAGCGCCTGCCAGACGTCCAGCCCGGCCAGCAGCTCGGGCAGGATGATCAAGAAGCCCGCCCCCAGCACCGACCCGAGGAGAGAGCCAAGCCCCCCCAGGATGATGATGGTGATGAACTGGATGGAAAGAAAGACGCTGAACTCCTGCGGATCGAGGAATCCCACGAGGAATGCGCTCAAGGCCCCGGCCAGGCCCGTGTACAACGCGCTGATGGCGAAGGCGATGGTCTTGTACTGGGCGAGGTTCACGCCCATGGCCTCGGCGGCTCGCTCGTTCTCGCGAATGGCGAGAAACGCCCGCCCCGTACGCCCCCGAATCAGGTTACGCGCAACGATCAGCATCGACGTGGTGACGACCAAGAGCAGAAAATACTTCCGATAGTCGGAATCGAAC
This sequence comes from Candidatus Rokuibacteriota bacterium, assembly GCA_016201575.1. Taxonomy (GTDB): domain Bacteria; phylum Methylomirabilota; class Methylomirabilia; order Rokubacteriales; family CSP1-6; genus AR9. Next base: position 4,638 of record JACQCN010000332.1, read on the forward strand.
GTGAATCCCAGAATCGAGGCCGGCCGCACTTTCATACCTTCCGATCCGTGAGTGATCACGGCCAGCTGCAGGAGCATCTCCTGAACGATGAGGGTGAAGCCGAGGGTCGCCATGGCGAGGTAGAGGCCGCTCAAGCGTAGACACGGAAGCCCCAGCAGGTAGCCGACGACGGCCGTGAACACGGCGGCCGCCACCACGCAGAGCACGGAGGGCCACCGCCACGATTCGGCGAGCACGGCCGCCGTGTAGGCCCCGATGGCGAAAAAGGCGGCGTGCCCGAGCGACACCTGGCCGGTATAGCCGGTCAACAGATTCAAGCCGAGGGCCACCAACACGTAGACGAACAGACGGGTCATGACGTAGAGGATGTAATTGTCCACGAAGCTCGGGAGCGCCAGCAGTCCGACCCCGACGACAACCAGGGGCAGGCCCTTGAGCCGTTCGAGCGTCTTCATCCCCATTCGGATCAGACTCTCCTGATCGGAGCGGCGCCGAACAGACCGCCCGGCCTCACGACCAAGACCAGGATGAGCAGGATGTACGTGGACACCTGCTTGATTCCGGCGTTGAAGAAGTAGCCCGAGAGATTCTCCAGGATTCCCAGCAGCATCCCCCCGACGATCGCCCCGGGGATACTGCCGAAGCCCCCCAGGATCGCGCCGGCAAAGGCCTTCACCCCGATGAACCCCAGGTTGGGATCGAGATAGATGATCGGAGCGATCAGCACACCCGCCACGCCACCGATGCCGGCGCTGATGGCCCAGGTCAGGGAGAAGATACGCCCGACGCTCACCCCCATGAGCCGGGCCGCGGTCTGGCTCTGGGCCGTCGCTCGCATCGCGGTCCCTGTCTTCGTCAGTTTGAAAAACAGATAGAGGACCACCATGATGACCAGGGAGGACCCGATCACCCCCGCGTCCATGAGGGTGAAGTTCAGGACACCCCAGTGAATGGGATCCTTGGAGAAGATGGTGGGCAGCGGCAGCACGTCGTAACCATAGAGAATGCCCGCGGAGGAGCGCATGACGATCGAGGCGCCGATGGTGGCGATGACGATGCTGAAGATCGGGGCGGTCATGATCGGGCGAACGACCACCCGCTCCAAGGCGACCCCCATGATGCCGGACAGCGCGATCGTGGCCAGGAAGACCAGCCAGTAGGGAAGCTCGAACCGGATCAGGAGGGTGTAGCTGATGAAGCCGCTGGCCATGACGAACTCGCCCTGCGCGAAGTTCACCACGTCGGTGGCCTTGAAGATGAGGACGAAGCCCAAGGCGATCAGCGCGTACACACACCCGGTCGCGAGCCCGCTCACCACCTGGCTGGTCAGAATCTCGACCATGCTCGTTATCTCCACCCCGGCGTCACCGTAAGGGCGACGCGGGTCGCCCTTACGGCAATCGCGGCGAGGCGCGGAGGGTTAGCGCCGTCCCCCTTCCTTCAGCTCGATCCATTGGCTCATCTTCGTCCACTTGCCGTTCTTCACCATGACCAGACGGCCCACCCGGCTCATCCCGCGGCGATTGTCGCCGCCGTAGCTGTACTTGAGGCCCCAGCCGGGGTCCCAATCTTTGATGGATTCGATCGACTTGAGCAGGGAATCGCGCGTGAGGTTTCGCCCCGTGCGTTGCAGGGCTTCGACGAACAGGGCGGCCTTCTGATACCCGTACAAGTTGGTGGTGTCCGGCGGCAGCCCGGGAAAATACTTCTTCATGTCGGCCCGGTAGAGATCCAGGAAGGGGCCGGGATCTGTGGGCAGCGGATACACCTCCACACCGATGAGCCCCTCGACGTGCTTGCCGCCCAGTTCGATCGTCTTGTTCACCACGATGGGCCCGGGGCCGATGAACTGGGGATAGTACCCGATGGCGTGGCATTGTTCCGCCAGCCGCGGCGGCTCGCGATACACCGCCTGCACGATGACGGCCTCCGCCCCAGACTCTTTGAGCTTCGCGGCCTGCGAGCTGAAGTCGATGTCGGCGCGCTTGTAGTCGACTTCCGCCACGTACGCGAGCTCATACTGTTTCAGGCGGGCCTTCCCCGCCAGGTGCCCGTCGAGGCCGTACTCATCGTCCTGGTAGAAGCTGGCGATCTTCTTGATCTTCCGCTCGTTCACCAGGTAATCGATGATCAGCCAGGTCTGGTCGGCATAGCTGGCGAGATCGCCGACATGCCACTTCCCCGAGGTGGTCCACATGCTGGCCAGGGTGGCCGGGAAGATGTTAGGGACCTGTTTCTCTTCCAAGTACTCCTTGATCGCTTTGGTCGTCGGCGTCCCCAGGTGCCCCATCATGACGAACACCTTGTCGCGTTCCACGAGGCGCTTCGCATTGGTCACGGCCTTGGGGGGTTGATACACGTGGTCGTAGGCGATCAGCTTGATCTTGCGGCCGTGGACGCCTCCCGCGTCGTTCACCCGATCGAAAACGGCCTCCATGCCGGCCTTGATATTGACACCCCAGTTGGCCACGGCGCCCGTCAGGTCCATGCCAGCGCCGATGATCACTTCCTTGTCCGTGACGCCGTCTTCCGCCCAGGTCGGCGCGCCCCCGTTCAGGACGACGAGGAGGCCGATGAGGCCGGCCAGAGCTCCGGCGCTGCTGAGAAGTCGTTTCATGTGACCCTCCTTTCGTGTGCGCTACCGATGCCCGAGGTACGCCCGGCGGACGTGGTCGTCTTGGAGGAGCTGCTGACTGTCGCCGGCGAGCGAGATCGTTCCCGTCTCCAGCACGTAGCCATAGTCGGCGACGGAAAGGGCCTTGTTGGCGTTTTGCTCGACGAGAAGGATGGTGGTCCCGCTTGCGTGGATCTCGCCTATGATCCCGAAGATCTCCTCCACGAGCATGGGCGCCAATCCCAGCGAGGGTTCGTCGAGGAGCATCAGCTTGGGTTGAGCCATCACCGCGCGCCCGATCGCCAGCATCTGCTGCTCCCCGCCGCTCAGCGTGCCCGCCAGTTGTGACCGCCGTTCGGCGAGGATGGGGAAATGCGCCTGCACCCGTTCGAGACCTCGCTGGGTCTCCCGCTTGTCCGTGCGGATGTAGGCGCCCATTTTCAGATTCTCCAGGACGGTCAGCTCGGGGAAGAGCTCGCGGCCCTCGGGGACGTGGGAAATGCCCATGCGCACGATCTTCTCCGACGGGAGTCCATCGATCCGACGTCCCGCGAAGGCCACCGTTCCTCGCAAGGGCGGCACCAGACCGGAGATGGACTTCAAGGTCGTCGACTTGCCCGCGCCATTCGCGCCGAGGAGCGCGACGATGGAGCCCGCGGGCACCTTGAAGGAAATGCCCTTGAGCGCCTGAATGCCGCCATAGAAGGTTTCGATTCCATCGACGGTCAGTAACGACTGCCCCGGGGCGCCGTTCGTCCCCGGACTATCGCCTTTCGGCACCGCTGTTCTCCCCCAGGTAGGCCTTGACGACCTCCGGGTCGTTTTGCACGTCGCGGGGCGTGCCCTCGGCGATCTTGCGTCCGAAATTGAGCACCGTGATGGTGTCGGAGATGTTCATCATCAGACCCATGTCGTGTTCGACGAGCAGGACGGTCAGCTTGAACCGATCCCGAATTTTGAGGAGGAGTTGGGCGAGGACCTGCGTCTCCGAGGTGTTCAGTCCCGAAGCGGGCTCGTCGAGGAGCAGTAACTTGGGCTCCAATGCCAAGGCTCGCCCCAGCTCGAGGCGTTTTTGGGAGCCCAACGGGAGATTGCCGGCTGTCTGTCGCTGGATTCCCATGAGACCCAGGAATTCCATGAGCTCCTCGGCCTCGCCGCGGGCCATGCGCTCCTGCCGGCGCACGAGGCGGAGGGCGAGAGCCTCCGCCAGGATGCCGGTGCGCATCTGGCTGTGCTTCGCCACCAGGATGTTGTCGAGAGCGCTCATGCTCCGGAAGAGTTGCACGTTCTGGAAGGTGCGCGCGATGCCGAGACGCGCGATTTGATCGGGCCGGAGGTGGGTGATCTCGCGCTCGCGAAAGCGGATGGTGCCGCCGGTGGGGCGATAGAAGCCCGTGACACAATTGAACGTGGTGGTCTTTCCGGCACCGTTGGGGCCGATCAGCCCATGGATCTCTCCCTCGTGGAGGCTGAAGGTCACACCATCGACCGCCCGCACGCCGCCGAAGTTGAGGGCAAGCTGGTGCACGGAGAGATCGATCACGAGGCCCCACCCTCTCTAGCTCAGGAGCCACGAGTCGGCCGGAGCGACCAAGGCACCCTACCCAAGAGGAACTTCAACGGGTCCAGAAATTGCGCGGAGCCTAAGTCGGATCGCCATCCTTGTCAAGGGACAAAACCGCACGTTACCTTAATGCCGGCCGCCTCACGGTCCCATGTGTCCGCGGTGATGCCAGCGTCTCGCAGCAGGTGCTCGCAGACCGTCGAGCGGCGGGCGGGTCACGCGGGAAGCTTTCCTTCGCCCAGCGTCGGGTGGTTCTTCTTGGGCACCAGCGCCGTGCGCCGGAACGTCATGACGCGCTCGCCGCGCTGGTTGGTGACGCGCGTCTCGACGGTCACGGTGCCGCGGTCGCCGGCACTCGACTCGCGCAGCGCCAGGACGGTGGACTCGGCGTAGATCGTGTCGCCGATGAACGTGGGCGCGTCGTGGGTGATCTTCTCGATCTCGAGGTTGGCGATCGCCTTGCCGGAGATGTCGGCGACCGTCATTCCGATGCCGATCGAGAAGACGAGCGGCCCGAGCACCAGCCGCTGCTTGTGCGGCGTGTGCGTCGCCGCGTAGTGCGCGTCGCTGTGCAGCGGGTGCTGGTTCATCGTCAGCAGCGCGAACCAGGTGCA
>JACQCN010000333.1 GCA_016201575.1 Candidatus Rokuibacteriota bacterium
CCGCGGGGGCGGCGCCCTGCGCCAGGACCCGCCCGCCACCCGCGACTACCGTTCGTGAATAATGCGGGTTAGGATTGCGCCGGCGAAGCCGGCGCTCGAACGGGGCGATGCAAAGTGGAGGGTGGTTTCCGATGAAAGGAGAACCGATGAGACGAGCAGGAGGTGTGGGGCTGGGGTTGCTCCTGGGTGTTGCGGGGATGGCGGGTTGTGCGTCGATGGGCGGGCGGGAGCAGGCGCCGATGGCGGCCACGGGCGCGCCGTCGCTGTACCAGCGGCTGGGCGGGCGCGACGGCATCGCCCTCGTGGTTGACGACTTCGCCGGGTTCCTCGTGGCCGACGACCGCGTCAACGGCCGGTTCAAGCCGCTCAAGCCGGCCGACGTGGCGCGGCTCAAGTCCAACCTCTCGGACCAGGTGTGCGAGGCCAGCGGCGGGCCCTGCGCGTACCTGGGGCGCGACATGAAGACCACCCACCGGGGCCTCGGCATCGCCGAGGCGGAGTGGGACGCGACGGTGGAGGACCTCGTCAAGGCGCTCGACAAGCGCAAGGTCGGCGAGCCGGAGAAGGCGGAGCTGATCCGGCTCCTCGCGCCCATGAAGCCGGACATCGTCGGGCAGTGAGCCGCGTCGACCGCCGCTCCGGGTACTGGGACCGCGACAAGGAGACCATGTCGGGCCCGGCGCGCGAGCGCTACCAGGCGCGGTGGCTCGCGGAGCTGGTCGAGCTGGCGTGGGAGAAGGCCCCGGGGGTGCGCCGGCGGCTCGAGCACGCCCAGCTCGGGCCGGCCCAGCTCCGCCGCCCCGCCGATCTCGCCCGGCTGCCCGTTATCAAGAAGAGCGAGATGCCGGACCTGCAGCGGATGGATCCGCCCTTCGGCGGCTTCTGCACGGAGCCCCTCGACCGGATCCGCCGGATCTTCGTGTCGCCCGGGCCCATCCTCGAGCCGATGGGGCCGGAATGGAGCGCCTGGCACGTCGAGGCCTGCCTGTACGCGGGCGGCTTCCGCCCGGGCGACGTCGTCCTCAACACGTTCCTGTATCAGCTCGTGCCCGCCGCCCACGAGATCGACGAGGCCCTCTCCCTGATCGGCTGCACCGTCGTGCCCACGGGCGTCGGCAACACCGACACGCAGGTCACGACGGCGCGCGCGGTGGGGGCGACGGGCTTCGTCGGCACCCCGAGCTTCCTGATGACGGTCCTCAAACGCGCGGAGGAGATGGGCGGGGGCCGCCTGGCGTTCCAGGTGGCCCAGGTCGGCGCCGAGGCGCTGCCGGAGTCGCTGCGGCGCCAGCTCGAGGAGGACTACGGGATCATGACCCGGCAGGGGTTCGGCACCGCCGACCTCGGGATGATCGCCTACGAGTGCCCGGAGAAGTCGGGCATGCACCTCGTCGACGACGCGATCGTCCAGGTGTGCGACCCCCAGTCGGGCGAGCCGCTCGCGGTCGGGCGGATCGGCGAGATCGTCGCCACCGTCAACCACCGCACCTACCCGATGATCCGCTTCGCCACCGGCGACCTCACCGTGCTCACCGACGAGCCCTGTCCCTGCGGGCGCACCGCGCCGCGCATGCTCGGCTGGCGCGGGCGGGCCGACGAGGTGACCAAGGTGCGCGGCATGTTCATCCACCCGCGCCAGGTGGACGAGGTGGCCGCGCGCGCCCGCGGGCTCGCGCGCTGGCAGGTCGTGGTCGGGCGCGAGGGGCACCAGGATACGCTGACGTTCCGGGCGGAGCTGACGCCGGGCGCCGAGGGCGCGGCGGTGCGCGGCGTGGTCGAGGCCGCCATCCGCGACGTCATGAAGCTGCGGGGGTCCGTGGAAGTGGTGCCGGCCGGGACCATCCCCGAGGGCGCGAAGAAGATCGCCGACGAGCGGAAGTGGGACTGATGATCCGGGCCACGGAAGCTCATGGATGCGCTCCTGAGCGTGCCCCGGGGCAGGAGTCGCTGAACCTGTACGCGGAGTCGAGCGCCGTGCTCGCCTGGCTGCTGGGGGAGCCCGGCGCCGCCGCTGTCCGCAAGGCTCTCGCCAAGGCGACGCGGATAGTGGCCTCTGACCTGACGCTGGTCGAATGCGATCGGGTGCTGATACGGGCGCAGACGCTGGGCGATCTACGTGAGGCCGACGGGGCGACCCTCCGAGGCCTGCTCAACTCGGCCGCCGCACACTGGAATCTCCTCCATGTCGATCGCCCCGTGGTCGAGCGCGCCCGTCAACCGTTTCCTGGGGAGCCGGTTCGTACGATGGACGCCGTCCACCTCGCGAGCGCCCTCGTCGTCGGCGCCGCCCTCAGCGATCTGGTCGTGCTGAGCCTGGACGCCCGCATACGCGGAGCGGCCCGCCAGCTCGGCCTCCGTCTGGCGCCGGCCTAGAAAACGAAGGGCGCCGGGTGCGCGAGATCCCGATGGCCAAGCTCGTCGCCGCCGAGATGGCCGTCCGGGTGGCCACCGACTGCGTGCTGTTCCACGGGGGCTACGGCTACATGCGCGAGTACGCGATCGAGCCCGGGACGTGCGGCTCTTCACCATCGGGGGCGGGACGAGCGGGATCATGAAGGAGATCATCGCCAGGGAGATGAAGCGGTGAAGCTCACGGGCCGGGTGGCCATCGTCACGGGCGCGGCCAGCGGGATCGGGCGGGCCATCGCGCTGGCGCTGGC